>JAGBTR010000316.1 GCA_017631215.1 Clostridia bacterium
CGGTATCCAAGAAGACCGACTACGTCGTGGCAGGCGAGGCTGCGGGCAGCAAGCTGACCAAGGCACAAGACCTCGGTGTCACCGTCATCGACGAGGCAACACTGCTCTCTATGCTGGGTCAATCGGGCGGCGAGCAAGCCGCGATCGATCTCAGCTGAGTCCCAGATACCGCAACAGCCCATTGTAAATACCACGGGCGAACAGGTTGGGATCGTCACGCATCCGTGCGGCATCGCGCGGATTGGTGATAAAGCCCAGCTCGATCAAAATGGCGGGCATCTCGGTGCGCCGCAAGACGTACAGATTGGTTCGCACCTGCATACCGCGGTTGCGAAGTCCCGTCGCGGCACTCACCTCCTCCAGAATGATCTCGCCCAGCGTAAAGGCAACGGACGGTCGGTAGAAGGCATACGCCTCCACGCCGCTGGCCGCGCTGATATCCGAGGCGTTGGTGTGAAGGCTGAGAAAATAGTCCGCCCCCCACGCGTTGGCTTGATTGACGCGTGCGGCAAGGCTGGATGCTGTGGAGCTGCCGAGCTGAGTCGATGAAGACGGACGCGAAAGCAGCACCTCAAAATTGCCGTTGGACAGCAAAAGATCCGCCAGCAGCACGCCGATGCGAAAGACGATATCCTGCTCACGCAAGCCGTTGCCCTCGGCTCCCGCATTGGGATTTTGCGGGTTGTGACCTTGATCGATATACACTCTGATCGCCATATACACCTCCGATATTGAATCACTATTACAAGCATATGCGGCGACATCGCCCGTCCGTCACATAATGAAAGAAAAAGGATGACTTTTATGAACACGAACCACGAAACCGAGCCGATTCTCGACCGCACGCTGATCGCGGAGGGGATGCGGCAGGACAAAAACCGCGTCGAGGGCGGCACGCTCTATCTGGTCGCCACACCCATCGGCAACCTCGACGACCTGTCCATCCGCGCCGTCAAAATCCTTTCGGGCGTGGATTTTATCGCCGCCGAGGATACGCGCAACTCAATGAAGCTATTGCATTATCTCGGCATCTCGCGCCCTCTTGTCTCCTATTACGAGCACAACAAGCGCGAGCGCGGTCCGCACATTGTGGAACGACTCAAAAACGGCGAGAGCTGTGCCCTCATCACCGACGCAGGCACACCCGCCATCTCTGACCCCGGCGAGGATCTGGTCGCACTGTGCGCCGCCGATGGCGTTGCCGTCACGGGCGTTCCCGGTTGCTGTGCCGCCATCGGTGCCTTGACGCTGTCGGGTCTTCCGACCGCACGCTTTTGCTTCGAGGGATTTTTGTCGGTCAACAAGACCGAGCGCCGCGAGCAAATGGCGCGCCTTGCTACCGAATGCCGCACGATGATCCTGCACGAAGCACCGCACAAGCTCCGCACCACGCTCTCCGACCTCGCCACCGCACTGGGGGAGCAACGCCGCATCTCGCTTTGCCGTGAGTTGACCAAGCGCAACGAGGAGATTCTCCGCACCACACTGGGCGAAGCAATCGCACATTACGAGGCAACCGAGCCTCGCGGTGAATACGTACTGGTCATTGAGGGGGGCACCGCCGCAGCTCTCCCCTGCTTCTGGGAGAGTCTGAGTGTGCGCGACCACGTGCTCCATTATATGAAGGAAGGCTTGAAAAAGAACGACGCCATCAAGGCGGCCGCCCGCGATCGCGGCGTTCCGAAAAACGAGGTCTACCAGATCGCGCTTGATATCGAATGATCCAATGATATAAAAAAACCGTTGCACACACAGTGCAACGGTTTTTTATGTGATCGCTTGTCTTACTTGGGCATAAAGCCGTAGTCAGACAGCCATCTGTAGTAGACCTGGAACGGCGTGAGGTGCTTGGTCTTGACGAAGTAGAACTCCTCGACCTCCTCCTCAATACCGTCAACATCCTTCATAACCTTGCGAAGCTTGACCTTGCAATCGATCTTGACGGTGGGATTCTCGACGGTGGGGTTACCCTTGTCGTCAACCTTCACCTTACCCTCCAGATCGTACTCAGCCTCCGTGATCTCGTACACGGTCGAGCGCTTGACGTTCTCATCGGAAGCAATTGCAAGCTCCAGTGCCAGTTGATCCAGCAGAGTCTCCAGCTCCTCGGTGTTTTCGCAGGCCTGGATACGTGCCCAAACACTGTCGGAAAGCTCAGAAATGTAGGTCAACAGCTCCTTATCGAGCGTCTCGATCACGTACTCATCCAGCAGCTCCTCGTCCTCCTCGAGAACGTCATCCTCTGCCTTGGCAAGAATCTCGCTGTCATCGTTGAGCTCAAACGCGAAGTCGAAGCCCAAAAGCGGGTTGACCAGCGCCTCGCGGTTCTGCTGCTTTGCATACTCCCAAACCTTCAGGTTGGTGCCTGCAGGGACGTGTGCGATGAACTCGTTACCCGTCTTGGCCAGATCCATATGGTAGCCGTTGGTACGGGTCGTGTGGACAGTACCGTCGTCGTTAAGCGTATAGTTGATGCCATCGATACCGTACTGGAACAGGTTGCGGAATGCGGCGTCGGTGTTCATATAGGTCACGACCTGCATGCTCTTCTTGACATCCGAGGTAAAGGCACTGACAGCGAACATATTCGCGTAAATGTCCTCATCTGCTGCGCGAGGATAGTCCACAACCACAACGTAGTAGTCATCCTCATACTCAGTAGCCGAAGCGGCGTCGCCCTTAACGAAGGAAACGGCACTCTTCTGACCCTCTGCAGCCGTACCGAAGTAGCCGAGGAACTGGAAGTCCATCAGATTGGTCAGCGCGTTGCGGTAGGTGGGATCGGTCAGAAGGCTATCGAAGCGAAGCACGATGTTACCGCGGTTGATCTTATCGGTATCCTTATAGGCATAGCCCATAACCGAGAAGTCGCCCGTAACCTTCATCGTCTCGGGATCAACGTCCCAATAGTTTGCGATCAGACCCATGCAGTAGTTGACGTCACCGTTGATGGGCAGAATGTCGTCCTCATACTTGGCAACGTCCTCAAGGAACGAAGCCAGGTCAACGACGCTATGTACGTCCTCAGCCTCTGCCGTATAGTAGTACTTGTCGTACAGCTCACGGTCGATCAGCATATAGGTGTACTCACCGATGACGTTGTTGTTGGGGATCGCATAGGTCGAGCCGTTGTACTTGACTGCGTTGAGCAGTGCGCCCGGCACGTAGTTGGCGATCTGCTTGGACTCGCCCGAGAGCTGCTGATCCAGCTTGGTCAGCCACTCCTTGGCAATGTACTCGGAATACTTATCGTAGCCGGACAGATAGAGAATGTCGACCTGATAGTCCGAAACCTCGGGATAGACGGTCGTGTCGATGATGGGATTGCCGTCTGCATCGTACTTGATCTCATCGTCGTCCTCGGTCTTATCCTTCTTAGGCTTCTCTTCCTTCTCTTCCTTCTTCTCTTCCTCGTCCTTCTTATCCTTATCCTTGTTGTTCTTGTTCTTCTTGGCCTCTTCCTTGGCCTTCTTCTCTGCTTCTTCCTTGGCGATCTTATCAGCCTCGAGCTGCTCCATAGCGGCCTCAAGGTTCTCATAATACTCTTCCATGGTCATATATTTGACGATCAGCTTGGTCTTAAACTCCGACTGAGTCTTTTCGCTCATCGCCTTGGCTACAGCCTGCGCCTGCTCGTCGTCCGTTCCCTCCTCGGTCACGCACCACATCACCAGCGTCGTCGCCAGATCAACCTCTTCCTCTTCTTCCTCCTCCTCTGCGGGAGCGCATCCGGTAAAGCAGAGCGCACAAGCAGAAACGAGCATAGCGAGGCACAGCAGTAAGCTGAGCAATCTTCTGTTCATAAAAGCATCCTCCTCAGGGTTTATGTCGCGGCACGGCACCAAGCGCCAAATACCGCATATTAATATAATACTATAATATTTTACTACAAAAAGTCGTTTCTGTCAAGGGATATTTTTCTTTCGATCAAGAGTCAAATCCCACAAGGTCGTGATTCTGTCATTTCACGTTAACAATTCACTGTTGAATTGCACAAAGCAGAGACGACTCTTTTGAACAAATCGACGATTTTTGCGTACATATCAACCAAAAATCGCGATGGTTTTTTGGTGATATTTTTAGTTCAAGAAGCCGCGCAGATGACGTGCACGACTGGGATGGCGCAGCTTACGAAGCGCCTTTGCCTCGATCTGACGGATACGCTCACGCGTGATGTCGAACTCCTTGCCGACCTCCTCGAGCGTACGGCTTCTGCCGTCATACAGACCAAAGCGCAGCTTGATGACGTGCTCCTCACGGGGGGTCAGCGTGTGCAGCTCGCGCTCAATGACCTCGCGGAGAATGGTCGCCGAGGCGGCGTCGGCAGGTGCGGGGGTATCGTCGTCGGGGATGAAGTCGCCCAGATGGCTGTCCTCCTCCTCACCGATGGGCGTTTCAAGCGAGACGGGATCCTGCGCGATCTTGAGGATCTCACGCACCTTGTCAGCACTCATACCCATCTTTTCGCCGATCTCCTCAGCCGTAGCCTCACGGCCCAGCTCCTGCAGCATCTGGCGCGAATAGCGCGACACCTTGTGAATGGTCTCGACCATATGCACGGGAATGCGGATGGTTCTCGCCTGGTCGGCAATGGCGCGGGTGATGGCCTGACGAATCCACCACGTTGCGTAGGTGGAGAATTTGTAGCCCTTGGTGTGGTCGAACTTGTCGACCGCCTTCATCAGACCCAGGTTGCCCTCCTGAATGAGGTCAAGGAAGTACATACCGCGACCGACGTATCTCTTAGCGATCGAAACGACCAGACGCAGGTTGGCCTCGACCAGCTCGTTCTTTGCCTCCTCGTCGCCCTCTGCCATCTTTTCGGCCAGCTCGTGCTCGCGCTCGGTCGACAGCAGCGGCACCTTACCGATCTCCTTGAGGTACATACGAACGGGGTCGTCGACGGCCAAGCCCTCCTGCTCAAGAATATGCTTCATATTCTCTCCGCCGCCAAAGTGCTCGACCTCGTTTTCGATCTCGCTCATTTCCGCAGACGAGATCTCGTCCGGCAGCGGAATACCGTTGTCCTCCAACGTCTCGTACAGCTTGTCCAGCTCGTCGCTGTCAAAATCCATCGTTTCGAGAGCGGCGTCCAGATCACGGGAGGAGAGTGCTCCCTTTTTGCCCTTTTCGATCAGCTCCTCAACGTTGACTCTCTCTTCTGCCTCGTTGGGCTGTGCTATCGTTGCTTCCTTTTTCATATAAAATCCTTCCTTGTTATGTATTCGTGGCATTTGCCGAAATATTATTTCTTTTTCTTGTCCCGAAGGAGTCTTTCGATGCCGCTCACCGCGTCACCGTCCGCGCCTGCCGCGCGTCTGGCCCCCGCGCTTTTGAGCGTTTCAACTGCCGCCCGAAAGACGCTTTGTCCGTTTTCCGCAAGCGCGCGTCGCTTTTGCTCCATCTGCTGTATCCGACCGACCTCCTCAAGCGAGAACAGCTGCTCCATCATCGGAGCACTGAAGCCGTCGGGTGAGCGATGCAGCTCAAGGATCGCCTCGAAGACGCGTCTGCCAAAGGCAGTAAAGAAGTCGTCGGGCACAAGACCGTAGGCCTCTTGATCCGCTGCCGTGCGGTATTCGGGGAAAACCAGCATCAAGCCGAGGATAATTTCCTCCGCCGAGGCCGCTCGCACGTCCTTGATGACGTCGGGATTGACACGGTCGCCCACGCCGCGGATCTCGGACTGCGCGTGTCGCCGCTCCTCAGACGATTTATCCCGCATCCGCTTTTTCATCAGCACCTGAACCTGATTTTTGAGAACGTCCAGCGGGAGCGATAGCTGCTTGGCCGCCATCGAGGTGTAGACCTCGCGCTCCACGGCGGAGTAGTAGGTCACGATGAGGGCACAGCAATCATTGCCCGCGCGAATGCGCTGCTCAGGATCGCCGATATCATATTTTGAGAGAATGCCGTCCAGCTTATACTGAAAGCCCGATTGGCTACCCTCCAGTACGCGGCGGAACTTGTCCGCGCCGTGCTTGCGGATATATTCGTCGGGATCCTTGGCATCGGGCAGACGGATCACACGCACCTCCACGTCGACCTCACCGAGCATCAGCATCGCGCGGTTGGCCGCCTTTTGCCCTGCCTCGTCGCTGTCGTAGGAGAGGAACACCTTTTTGGTGTACCGTGCCAGCATTCGTGCCTGCTCCGACGTGATCGCCGTTCCCAGTGTTGCCACGGCGTTCTCAAAGCCCGCCGCGTGCAAGGCGATGACGTCCATATAGCCCTCGCAAAGAATGATGTTCTCGGCACAATGATTGCGCGCGAAATTCAACGCAAACAGATTGCGACTCTTTTTGAAGCCGGGGGTATCCGAGGTATTGAGATACTTGGGCTTGGAATCATCCATCACGCGACCGCCAAAGGCGATGATGTTGCCCGAGGTGTCGATGATGGGGAAAATGATACGATTGCGGTAATAGTCGTACGGCTTACCCGTTTTTTGGCTTCGACCGCACAAAAAGCCCTGAATGAGCTCCTCGTCGGTGTACCCCAGCTTGCGCATATGGTTGTACAAAAGCCCGAAGGTATTGGGAGCAAAGCCCAAGCCGAAATGCTTGACGGTCGCCATCGACAGCCGTCTCGTTTCGGTCAGATACCGCAGACCGTCGCCGCCGAGCGCGGGGTCAAACAGACACTCGCGGAAAAATTTGGCCGCCGCGAGGTTCATATCGTAGACGCGTTTGCGCGACATCTCTCCCGGTCGCTCGGCCTTGCCGTCCTGCGGGATGGACACGCCCGCGCGCGCCGCCAAAAACTCGACCGCACCGACGAAATCCAGATTTTCCGCCTGCTGGATAAACGAGATCACGCCACCGCCCGCATTACAACCGAAGCAGAAGAAGCTCTGGTTGTTGGGATAGACCACAAACGAGGGCGTTTTCTCACTGTGGAAGGGACAGAGCCCCTTGAGATTGGAGCCCGCGCGCTTGAGCGTCACGTAAGAGCCGATGATCTGCTCAATATCACTGCGCGCAACGATATCGTCAATAACCTCTCTTGCGATCAAGCGCACTCACCTCCTTACCGTCTTGACCGTTGCTTCATTTGCCGTCCACCGAAAGACCGCGCCAAACGCGGGGGACGAACAGCTCGTTATAGGTTTCGATCGCATAACGATCGGTCATACCCGACAAGAAATCGCACACGCAACGCCCCACGCCCTCGCTCTCGATGGAGCGGCGGTAAAGCGGCGGCAAGCGGTCGGGATTTTTACTGTAATATTCAAACAGACGCACGAGCAACGCGCGTGATTTGTTCTCCTGCGACTTGGCGACGGGATTGAGATAGACGTGCTCGTAAAGGAAGGAGCGAAGCGCCGTCGTTGCCTCGGAGATGTCGTCTGCCATTGTGATATCGTTCTTGCCCTCACTGCACTCAATGAGGGAGGTGACCATCGTATTGATGCGCCCCGAGTGTGTCTCGCCCAGCACCCGACGGAGCTCGGCGGGGATATCCGTGATCTGAAGGATGCCCGCACGGCAAGCGTCGTCGATATCGTGGTTAATGTAAGCAATGCGATCGGCAAACTTGACCAGCAAGCCCTCCAGCGTAGACGCGCGATGCTCGCCCGTGTGGTTGACGATGCCGTCACGCACCTCCCAGGTCAGGTTGAGACCCTCACCGTTCTTTTCAAGTCGCTCGACCACGCGAAGGCTCTGCTTGTAGTGGGCGAAGTCGGGATCAAAGCACTCGCGCATCGCCTGCTCGCCTGCGTGTCCGAAGGGGGTGTGACCAAGATCGTGACCCAGCGCGATCGCCTCGGTCAGATCCTCGTTGAGGCGCAGGGCTCTTGCCAGCGTGCGCGCGATCTGCGACACCTCCAGCGTGTGCGTCAGGCGGGTACGGTAATGGTCGCCTGCGGGAGCAAGAAAGACCTGCGTCTTGTTCATCAGCCGACGGAACGACTGGCTGTGAATGATGCGGTCGCGGTCGCGTTGATATTCCGTTCTCAGCTCGTTGGGCGGCAAGGGGATGTCTCTGCCGCGCGTGTTCTCGGTCAGCGAGGCAAAGGGAGAGAGCCACGCTCGCTCGTTTGCCAGATAAAGATCGGTCATGCTTGCCATTCTCGCGCCTCCTTGTGTTTTCTCTACTATAAGATACGCAGGAGTTTTCGAAAATACTTTTTTTGCGACAAAAAATATTTTTTTATTTTTCCAATCAAAAAACGGAACGATCCCCCAAGGCTCGTCAAAGCCCTCGGAGCGTTCCGTTTCTTTCAAATATATTACGCGCCAGCGCTCGGCGGCACGTCGAAGCGCTCACCGCACACGCGCACCTCATCCGAGCCTGCGCTGATCTCGCGCACAAGGGCCTGCACGTCCTCGACCAGAGCCTTCTTCACCGCAAAGCGAATCGTCACGCGGTCGGTGAATTCGGTATCGTCCACGATCGCGCCAAAGCGCGGTAGCTGGGAGAGATAGCGCTGATAGTCGGAATAGCTGCAGGCGAGCGCCAGCTCGGCGTAGGGCTCGTAGGTCACGATGCCCGCCGCCTCAAGCGCCAGATGCGCCGCGTTGGCATAGGCACGCACAAGACCGCCCGCGCCCAGCAAAATACCGCCGAAGTAGCGCGTCACAACGACCAATGCGTCGTCCGCGCCCGATTTGCGAATAGTCTCGAGCACGGGCATACCCGCCGTGCCCTGCGGCTCTCCGTCGTCCGAATAGCGGGCGAGAATGCCACCCTTCATATGATAGCCGAACACGTGGTGCGTGGCGTCGGGCATCGCCGTCCGTCTCTCCTTGATGAGGGCGAGCGCCTGCTCCTCCGTTTTGACGGGGGCGGCATAGCCGAGAAAGACCGACTTGCGCTCGACGTATTCGATCTCGACCGTCTGTCGCAGTGTGGTATAGGTATCTGCCATATCAATCCTCCCAATCCTCTTGCCGCTTGGGCGGGCAGGTGTCATAGGCGCGAAGTGCGCCACGCGTGCGATCATCGACCACGGCAACGACGGTCACGTTCTCCATGCCGTAATCAATCGACTCGATGGCCGCACCGCCCGCATAGAGCGTATTCAGCGCGCCCTGCTTGGCGTTGGGGATAACGAAGGTCGCTCTTGTTTTGCCACCGTGCACAAGGGCGGTCAGCCGCTCGAGCAGCTCGTCGATGCCCTGCCCCGTTTTGGCCGAGACAAACACGGCATCTTCCTGCCCGATCGACTTACCTGGCAGCGCAAACGCCTCCTGCGCCTCAGGCTTATCGCATTGATTGAAGACGTACAGCTTGGGCTTCTCACCCGCCCCCAGCTCCTCAAGCAGAGCCTCGGTGCATTCGAGCTGCTCGCGGCACTCGGGATCGGACGCGTCGATCAGAATGAGCAGTATATCCGACAGCACCGCCTCGTCCAGCGTCGAACGGAAGGCACTCACCAGATGGTGCGGCAGCTTGCGAATGAATCCGACCGTATCGGTCAGCAGCACCTTATCGCCACACGGCAAGGTATACTGACGCGTGGTCGGGTCGAGCGTGGCAAACAGCTTGTTCTCAGCGAGGATGCCCGCGTCGGTCAAGCGGTTGAGCAGCGTCGATTTGCCCGCGTTGGTGTAACCGACGATGGCAACCGTCGGAATGCCGCTCCGCTCTCGCGTAGCTCGCATGGTGCGGCGATTTTTATCCATCTCCTTGAGCTGCTCCTCCAGCGAGTGAATGCGCCGTTGCATATGTCGGCGGTCACTCTCAAGCTGTGACTCACCCGGTCCTCGCGTACCGATACCACCGCCCAAGCGGCTCATTTCGGTACCGCGACCGATGAGTCTGGGCGCGGTATATTTGAGCTGTGCCAGCTCGACCTGTACCTTGCCCTCCAGCGTAACGGCGTGCAGAGCAAAAATATCGAGAATGAGCATCGAACGGTCGAGCACACGCACGTCGTGACCGATGCCGTCCTCCAGATTGCGGATCTGGGTGGGTGACAGCTCCATATCAAAGATGACAAGACCGATCTCGTTTTGTTCGCACAGTGCGGCGATCTCCTCGACCTTGCCCGCGCCGATAACGGTTCGGGGATCGAGCGTTGCCTTGCCCTGTATGACACGGGCGACCGTCTCGCCCCCCGCCGTATCGAGCAGGCGCGACAGCTCGTCAAGCCCGAGCTCGGCTTCCTTGGGCGATACGTCCCGCGTGCTCACACCGACAAGCACGGCGCGAGGCGTGGCCTTAAAATCTCCCACAAGAGTTTGTTCCTTCATTCTATATCACTTCCTTCGTTTGAAAAGCAAAAGGACAGAGCCTCGCCACACGGGCGCGCACTCTGTCCTGTCATGCGTTGATGAGTTACAAGAATTACTTGCCGCTGGCGGCCAGTCTCTTCTTGAACTTATCCACTCTACCACCGACATCAACAAACTTCTGCTTGCCGGTGAAGAAGGGATGGCACTTGGAGCAGATTTCGACGCGGATCTCGCTGCCCTTGGTGGAGCGAGTGGTCACGGTCTCACCGCATGCGCACTTGATAACGACCTCTTCGTAGTTAGGATGGATTCCTGCCTGCATTTTCATATTCTCCTTTCTGAATTTTGCCGTGCTGCCCGTCGGCCTCAGCCTTCGCGCGTGATGGCTGGACAGTGAACGTCCTCGGATGGGGATCGTTCTTGCCTCTGTACATCGCACTCGGTTCGCAATATTCACGAATTGCTCACGGATAGAGCTATTATATCACAATTCTTTTTGGATTGCAATAGATTTTTAAAAATTTTTTCAACTTTTTTTGAGAATCGGTCAATCCACCGCCGAGCGTGCGTAGACAAGCGCAGGTCTTTTGATCTCCTCGGGGAAATTCGACGCTTCAATGCGTGCGCGCAGATGCGCCGTCGGGAAATCGACGTGCTTCATCTCGACCGCGCCGTCACGAATGACGATATAATCCGCGCCGGGCGTTGCCGCATTGGCGCAAAGGCGGTAGTGCATACTGCCGGGGTTGATATACGCTTCTCCCGGCGCTGCCTGCATCATATAACAGCGGTGGGAATGACCAAACAGCAGTCTGCGCTTGGGGTGATCTGCAAAGTTGCCGACAAATCGCTCCCACAGCTCGTGAAAGTACGGAATGTCGCGGCGATCGAGCAGCGCGTCGTGGATGGGGTTGACCGTTTCGCTGATGACGACAGCGTGACGAATGCAATAGCTGATGCCATCGAGCGTCACAAGCTGCTGGTCGGGCAGCGCACGCAACCATTCGAGGCGGTCAGGCGTGAGCTGGTTGACCGTATGCGAGGCGTAGGACGTTTCGCAGCCGATCGGCTCGCGCTCGGGACGGTCATACCGTGCGACGATCTCGCGATCGTGGTTGCCCGCCACGGCGATGACGTTGTGGTCGCGCATCCAATCGATGACCTCGCAAGGGTTCCATCCCCAATCGACAATGTCGCCCGCGCACAGCACCGCGTCAAACGTTCCCTCCTCTGCCTCGACGGCACGCAACGCATCGAGACACCCGTGGATATCCGAAATCACAAGGATCTTCATATATACGCTCTCCTTTGAAAAGCGGCAAGCCGCGCAGGGCGACTTGCCGTCATCATTTTGAATTGATCTGAATTACTGAGGATCGACGGGGCCGACGTCATCCAGCACAACGGGCGCGCCGACGCGGTCGGACTCAAATGCCGCCTCCATGATCTTCATCACGCGCATGACCTGATTGTGCGTGACCAGCTGCTTCGCCTCGCCGTTCATCGCGCAAACGAAGTTGCGGTAGAAGTTGTGAACATCCGACTCGGGACGCTCAATCTCGCTCTCAAAGGTGGTCTTCTCATCGCGGGGAGCCATCGTCTTGGTCAGACCTGCCGCCGTGACGACGGGCTTAACGTCCTTCTCGCTCCAGTCCTTGCAGCAGACCACGCGCGTCTTGTCGCGCCAATCGTTGATGATGGCCGCGCCGTCCGTACCCGTCATATAGAATCTGGGCATCGAGATGAAGTGCGACGTACCGACCTCGATGCGTGCGGTCAGACCGCCCTCGAAGTACAGATCGAGCTGGAAGCCGTCATCGACCTCGTCGTTGGTGATATGATCGCAACGGCAGTACACCTTTTCGATCTTCTTATCGTTGGCAATACCGACCATCTGGTCGATCAGATGCACGCCCCAGTCAAGGATCATACCGCCGCCGTGCTCCTTCTTGCCTCTCCAGTCGCCGGGGATACCGCGCGAGCCCTGGATACGCGACTCGATATTGAACACGCGTCCCAGCTTGCCCGACTCGTACACCTGCTTCATCATCAGATAGTCCACGTCCCAGCGGCGATTCTGGTGAACGGTGAACAGACGGCCGTACTTGGCCGAAGCATCAAATATCTCCTGCAGATCGGACGAGGACAGCGTTACGGGCTTCTCGCTGATGACGTGCTTGCCTGCCGCCATCGCCTCGATAGCCAGCGGCTTGTGCAGCTCGTTGGGAACAGCCAGCGTCACAAAATCAACGCTTGCATCGTCGAGAACCTCCTGCCACGAGGCGTATGCGTGGATGCCGTTCTCCTCGGCCAGCGCACTTCTCTCGGGCTTGATATCGTAAATACCGAGCAGATTGACCGCGTCGCTCTCCTTGAGATAGCGCGTATGCCAGCCGCCCATACCGCCGTAACCGATGACGACGCCGTTTCTTTTCTTCGTAATATTCATAGCAAAGCTCCTTTGCATACCGCGGGGCATTCTCCCCCCGTCGGACTTCTCTTGCTTGTATTATAGTATGTTTTTACCGAAAATTCAAGTCATTTTTGAATATTTGTCGGACAAATATTGCACTTTTTTGCGCAGACGTCCGCCGTGGTCATTTATGGTACTTGGTACCGCGCGAAATGTTCATACAGCGATACAGCACCTCGCACACCACGACGCGCGCCAGCTGGTGCGGCAGCGTCAGCTCGGACAGCGACAGTCTCAGATCGCACGCCGCCTTGACCGAGGGCGCGATGCCGTGTGACGAGCCGATGACAAGGCAGATCTCGCTCGTGTGCGCGCTGACCTCGTCCAGCCGCGCCGAAAGCGCCTCGGAGGACATCTGCTTGCCCTCGACGCACAGCGCGATCTTGTAGGCGCGAGGCGAAAGATGCGTCATCATAACTGCACCCTCGCTCTCCAACGCCGCCGTGATCTGCGCCTCGGAGGGATCGTCCGGCAGCTTGACCTCCTTGAGATTGATCTCCTCAAAGCGGCAAAAGCCACCAAGTCTCTTTTTGTATTCTGCCACCGCGTCACGCCAATAGCTCTCCTTGAGCGTGCCAACGGTGATAAGCTTGACGGTCAGCATACGGTCTCCTTTCGGTCCCACATCTCGACGGGGCGGTCGGGTGCGGCGACGGCAAGCGTCACGTCGGCACCGCCCAGCGCCATCAGCGTCTCGTTGTAAGCGATCTCGGGCAGATTGTTCTGCTCGCTCAGATGCGCCAGCATCAGATGCTTCAGACCGTGCTCGGCCAGCTCGCTGACCAGCGCGGCGCAATCGTCGTTGGCAAGGTGCCCGTAGCGCGACCAGATGCGCTCCTTGAGATGGCGCGGATAGGGTCCCGCGAGCAGCATCTCGCGGTCGTGGTTGCTCTCGAGCACC
This sequence comes from Clostridia bacterium, assembly GCA_017631215.1. GTDB lineage: Bacteria > Bacillota > Clostridia > Oscillospirales > CAG-272 > SIG644. The sequence goes on from JAGBTR010000316.1 coordinate 13,556, forward strand.
ACGCTCTCACAGCCGCAAAGGGCCGCGCGAACGTCCTCGGTGACGTAGCCCAGGTCGGTCGCATAGCCGATCAAGGCCGCCTCCTCCCCTTCTCCGATCTCAAGCCGATAGCCCACCGAAAAGCGGCTGTCGTGCGGTGTGATAAAGGACGTGACGCGAATGTCGCCCACCGTCTCGCTGTAAAGCGGCGGATGGCGGTGAACACACGCGCGCGCCGTCTCCTCCATTCCCGAAACGATCACCTGCGCCGAGGCCTCGACCGCGTGGACGGGCAGCGCGTGATGCTTGAGCAG
>JAGBTR010000317.1 GCA_017631215.1 Clostridia bacterium
CCCTCCTTGCCGATGGCAAGCGAGAGCTGGTCGGGGGCGACGAGAACGCGGCAAGCACGCTCGTCGGTCATCTCAACGTCGAGCACGGTCGCGGGAGCAAGCGCTGCGGCGACGTACTCGGCGGGGTCTTCACTGTACTTGACGATGTCGATCTTTTCACCGCGCAGCTCGTCGAGAATGGACGAGATACGCATACCGTGGTTACCGATGCAAGCGCCGACGGGATCGACGTCCTCATCGCGCGACCTCACGGCGATCTTGGTGCGCGAGCCGGCCTCACGGGCGACACCCTTGACCAGCACGACACCGTCGGCGATCTCGGGGATCTCCAGCTCGAACATACGGCGGACAAGACCTGCGTGGATACGCGAGAGCGTGACCAGCGGACCGCGCGACTCGTGGTTGACCTCAATGACGAACACGCGGATGCGGTCGCCGACGGTGAACGTCTCGCCGGGGATCTGCTCGGCCTTGAGCAGCGTGGCGTAGCCCGTGCCCGTGTTGAGCACGACGTTGCCCGTGTCGGGGTCGATCTTGAAGACGGTCGCGGTGATGATCTCCTCGCGCTTGTTTTCGTAGGCCTCCTGCATCACGCGTCTCTCACCCTCGCGGATGCCCTGGATGATGACCGACTTAGCGGCACCGGCGGACAGTCTGCGGAAATTCTTGGGCTTGACCTCGGTCTCAACGACCTTGCCGACCGTGTATCTCTTGCTGATGGCCTTGGCGTCTGCCAGCGAGATCTGGGTCTCGGGGTCGGTGACCTCCTCAACGACCTCCTTCTGCTGATAGATGCGGACGTCCTTCTTGGCGGGATCGATCACGACGCGCACGTTGGTGTTGGCGCCGTACTCCTTGCGGAAGGCGGCGGCCAGTGCGGCCTCGATCTTTTCATACATATACTCGGGGGGAATACCCTTCTCCTTCTGAAGCAGATCCAATGCGGTGAAAAACTCAGTGTTCATCGTTTGATAACCAAAATCCTTTCATTCATATATCGTATGTGTGCTTTAGAATTCGTATACCGTGGTCAGACGGCTGACCGAGGCGCGGGGGATGGCGAGCTGACGTGCGCCCGTGTCGATCACGACGGCACCGCTCTCATCAAGACCCAGCAGCGTGCCGCGGTGGACGCGACTGCCCTCCATAGGGGCAAACAGCCTGGCCTCGACCGTCTCGCCCGTGCAGGCGGCGATGTGAGCAGGCGTCTTGAGCTCGCGCTCAATGCCGGGGGAGGAGACCTCCAGGTGGTAGGAATCGGGAACGGGATCCTCCTCGTCGAGGATGGGATCGATGGCGCGGCTGAAGCGCTCGCAGTCGTCAATGGTGATGCCTGCCTCGCTGTCGATGGTGATGCGCAGGTAATAGTCTGCACCCTCGCGGACGTATTCCACGTCCCAAAGCTCGTAGCCCAGCTCGTCGGCAAGCGGCTGTGCCAGTGCGGTTACGTTGTCAGCGACGGATCCGCCTTTTTTGGTTGCCATAATTTCGCTCCTTGTCTCATTGTTGGATGGGCGTGCGATGTCGCAACGTCCGTTCATACAATGGAGAGTGGACTCTTGCGAACCCACTCTCCATACTGTATCTATACTATCCTTATGTAGTATAACACATTTTCTCACGTATTGCAAGAGCTTTTCCCTAATTTTTTGAATTTTTTTGATTTTTTCCTCTGCTTTTTCGCGTTGTGGCACACCAAAGCCGCCGCCCGCGCATAAAATGACAGCAGACCCGCAAAAACGGGCAGGGAAAGGTGGGCAAGGCTATGAAGATCGTCGTTATTTCACCACCGCGCGCGCTGTCAGCGCTCCTTCGTCGGTTGTTTGGCATCGGCAAGCGGCGTTAGACGGAGCAAAAAGAGAAGCACCGACCGTATGCGGTCGGTGCTTCTTCGGTTGTCAGCGTGCGGCGTTCAGGTACTCTGCCGCAAAGGATCCGGCAGGAGCGGTGATGGCCGTCGACTCGAGGTCGCGTGCGGTGGGATTGAAGGCAAAATTGCCGATCTCAACAAGCGATGCGGGCAGCGTCAGCGACTCTGCGGCGGTGCAGTTATAGAATGCCTGCTCGCCAACCGATGCGACGCCCTCGGGCAGCGTGATAGCCGTCAGAGCGGTGCAGTTCAGGAAGGCGGCCTTCTCGATCGAGCGGAGCGTCGAGGGGAAGGTAACGGTCGTCATAGCGACACAGCCTGCAAAGGCGTTCTCGCCGATGCTTGCCAGTGCGGTCTTGGAGAAATCCATAGCGGGCAGGGTATCGCAATCATAGAAAGCGCCCTTGCCGACCTTCTCCAGCGTCTTGGGCAGAGAGACCTCGGTCAGCACCTCGCAGTTAGCGAAGGCGTATGCGCCGATCTCGATCAGACCCTCGGGCAGAACGAGCGACGAAATGTTGGAGCAAGCATAGAAGGCCTGCTCGTCGATGGCGGTCACGTCGTAAGCCTCGATCTTGGCGGGGACGGTGATGGTGTGCGGCTCATCATTGCCCGAGTAGGCAGTGATCTTTACCGTGGTACTGGTGAGGTACTCATAGGTAAAGGTATCGCCGTTGGTGTCAGTATAGGTCATCAGCTGAACGCCGATGTTGATGACGGGGTCGTCGGTGATGCTGTCCTCTTTGCCGGAGCAGGCGACCAGTGCGCAGAGCATCAGGGTAGCCAGCAGAAGGGCGATGATTTTTTTCGTCATGGGGAAAACCTCCGTAAAATGTTCGCTTACAGTTCATTATACAGCAATATCGGGAAAAAGTCAATACTTTTGCGCGGGAAGATTTGTAAATATTTTTTGGCGGGGGGCAGGGGGGAGCCATATGCCCTGCGACTTCGTTTCTTTACGCTCACACAGCCACTTCGTGGCGCGTTCGCGGTTAGTGCGTCTTCATTCTTTGCCTTGTGGCAAAGAACGAAGCAAGAAAACACACCAAAGGGCGAGCCCTTTGGAAACCCGCGCGGCTTCGCCGCGCACCGTTCGCGCCTTCGGGTGCTCGCTACGCTCGCAAAGGCGGCGCGAAAAGGCGCAGTTCGGCGATGTGCTGCCATC
>JAGBTR010000318.1 GCA_017631215.1 Clostridia bacterium
AGCTGCTCCGCCACGACCTTGCCCTTGTCGGTCACGGTGTAGCGGGTGGGCGGCTCGGCGCTCGTGTCCGCAGGGTCGGGACCGATATCGCAAATCAGACCGTCGTCGAGAAGCTCGTAAAAGCACTCGGCCATATCAAAATAAAGCACGTAATCCGTCTGCATCACCATGTCGTTGAGCGTCTGAAAATCAACGGGGATGCGGACGTTTTTCATCAGATAAAGCAAAAAGATCTTAACCGCTCTTTTTCCTCCGATAGGACTGGACATAACATTTCCTCCTTGCGCGCCGTCCGAAATTGACGCCGACGGCACGTCACCAATAATATCATACCACATATTTTGTTTTTTTTCAAGAAAAATGTTTACAAGTTACCCCAAAATATGATATACTATGTTATATATCTATTCCCACGGAGGTTTTTATGTCTGAAAAATCGCTGAAGGTTGCACTTTTGGGCTTTGGTGTCGTTGGAAGCGGCACGGCCGAGGTCATCACCGAGAATCAGGATCGCATCCGTCTGGCAACGGGCGGCGCTATGGAGATCCGCTACATTCTCGATCTGCGTGACTTCCCCGACAGCCCCTTTGCTGATCGCATCGTGCACGATTACAATATCATTCTGAATGATCCCGAGGTGGACGCCGTCGTCGAGATGATGGGCGGCTCGCACCCCGCATATGAGTTTACCAAGTCGGCGCTTATGGCCGGCAAGCACGTGGTCACCTCCAACAAGGAGGTCGTCGCCAACTTCGGCACCGAGCTGCTGTCCATCGCGGCCGAGCACGGCGTCAGATATCTGTTCGAGGCCAGCGTCGGCGGCGGTATTCCCGTCCTCCGTCCCCTCGCGCAGGATATGGCGGCCAACCGCGTCCGCGCGGTCAACGGCATTCTCAATGGCACGACCAACTACATCCTCACGGCAATGAAGTCGGGTGCCTCGTTCGACGAGGTGCTGGCTCGCGCGCAGGAGCTGGGCTATGCCGAGCGCAATCCCTCGGCTGACGTGGACGGCCCCGATGCCGCCCGCAAGATCGTCATTCTCACCGCTATGTCGACGGGTCTGCGTGTCGATCCCAACACCATCCCGATGGAGGGCATCCGCAACATCAAGAACGAGGACGTCGCCGTTGCCGAGTCGTGTGGCTGTGCCATCAAGCTGATCGGTCATATGGGCTTCGTCGAGGACAAGCTGTCCGTTTGGGTCGCGCCCTGCTTTGTGCCCGAGGCGCATCCGCTCAATCACATTGACGACGTGTTCAACGGTGTCCTCATCGACACCGATATGCTGGGTCAGACGCTGTTCTACGGTCGCGGCGCGGGCAAGCTGCCCACCGCAGGCGCCGTCGTGTCCGATCTGACCGACATCGCCACCCATCCCTACGATGCAGACACCGCGATGCGCTGGGTCGATGCTACCCCCGACCAAATCGCCCCCGCAGGCGCCGAGAAGCTGTCTGTCTGCCTCATCTATGACAAAGGCGCAGAGCCGTCTCAGGACGGCGCCCTGCAATACGTCGACACGGGCGACCGCAAGGCGGTGATTTTGCCCCCGATGACGACCGACGAGATCGAGGCGACCGTTGCCAAGGGTGCCGCTCGCCCCGTGGCGCAGTACCGCGTGCTGCCTCTCTGAGTCGCGGTGACGTGGCGTTTTATGTGACCGAATACACCTTGCCATCATAGGCTGATAGGGGATCCGAGGTCGATCCGTCGGTCATTTTCACCAACTCTCTTGTGAGGTTTTCTCTATGAACAAGATCAAAATTCGGGGCGGGAGACCGCTCCGCGGCACCGTCTCGATCGGCGGCATGAAAAACTCGGCTCTGCCGATTTTGTTCGCGACCGTCATCACGCGCGGTGTCTGCGTGATCGAAAATCTGCCCCCCGTGGGTGACATCGAGATCACGCTGAATATTCTCGCCGCGATGGGTGCGCGCGTCACGCGCCACAGCCCCACCGTGGTCGAGATCGACACGAGCGATCTGCGTCAGGGCACTGCCCCCAACGCGCTCGTGCGTTGTCTGCGCGGCTCGAATTACCTCATCGGCGCAGAGCTTGCTCGCTTCGGGCAGGCCAAGGTGGGGCTTTCGGGCGGCTGTAATTTGGGCGCGCGTCCCATCGACCTGCACAAAAAGGGCTTCATCGCCCTCGGTGCCACGGTCGACGACACGGCGGACTACATCTCTGCCCGCGTGGACGGCTCGCTCAAGGGTACCAAGATCGTGATGGACAACATTTCGGTCGGTGCAACGGCCAATATGATGCTGGCGGCCTCGACCGCAGACGGCACAACCGTCATCGAGAACGCGGCACACGAGCCGCACATCGTCGACCTTGCCTGCTTCCTTAACGCTTGCGGCGCACGTGTGATGGGCGCGGGAACGTCGGTCATCAAGGTACGCGGCGTCAAGGAGCTGCACGGCTGTCACTACACCATTCTCCCCGATATGATCGAGACGGGCACCTATATGGTCGCCGCGGCGGTGACGGGGGGCGAGGTGACGCTCAAAAACGTCATTCCGCGCCATTTGGAGGCGGTCTCGGCCAAGCTGCGCGAGATGGGCATCACGGTTCTTGAGGACAGCGAGACCATCACGGTGCGCTCAACGGGACGCTTTGGCAGTGCCAGCATTCTGGCGGTTCCCTACCCCGGCTTCCCCACCGATATGCAACCGCAGATGACAGCTCTGCTCACGCTGGCAGACGGCATCAGCACGGTGACGGACAACGTGTTCAACCAGCGCTTCCGCTACATCGAGGAGCTTCGCCATATGGGCGCGGGCATCAGCCTGGACGAAAAGAACTCGACCGCGACCGTCATCGGTGTCAAGTCGCTCCACGGCGCATCCGTGACCGCACTCGACCTGCGTGCAGGCGCGGCGATGGTCATCGCAGGACTTGCCGCCGAGGGCGAGACGGTCATCTCGGACGTCGATAACATCCGCCGCGGCTACGTCGACATCGTCGGCAAGCTGCAATCGCTGGGCGCGGATATTGAGTATGTGGAATAAAGGGATGACGCGGGGGACTTTTTGAAAAAAGTCCCCCGCACCCCCAAAAACTTTCTGACAAAAAAGAAAAGACAGCTCGCCGCGAGCTTGGATAAAGCGGCGAGCTTTTTGTTTTTCCGACTTTTTTCAAAAAGGTGTTTACAAGTGAGCAAAAGTGTGGTAAAATGAAATTGCGACACAAGTGAATAATACTAGTAAGGGATAGGTATGCTTATTTTTACTTCGGTAAAAATGCATACTCTTGTTTCGCATACCTGTATTCCTTACTGTTTACGAAACACTTGTGTCGCAGCAAATGGAGCTATGCGTTTTTCGTGCGTAGCTTCGGCTGCGCACTTTTTATTTTGAGGAGTGGAAAAATGAAAAAAATTCTATCCTGGGTCGTCGTGGTATTTTTCGCTATATTGGCTTTGGGCGCTCTGCCAAGCGTCGCGGGCTTCTTTTTGCTTGCCGCCGCTGCGCTGATGTTGCCACTGAATAAGCTGCAGAATTTCATTAGCGGATGGTTGCCTAAAAAATGGATGAAGGTGACAATCGTGTTGGTTCTCTTTATCCTCGCAATGGTTTTGATTCCGTCCCCTTCACCTGATCCCGACCGCGATGATCCCGATACGGAGACCGTTCAGCCGAGCGAGAACGAACAACCGCCAACGCCTTCCGTTCCTGCCGAACCTGAACCTGAACCTGAACCTGA
>JAGBTR010000319.1 GCA_017631215.1 Clostridia bacterium
ATACTTGATACCTTGCCCTCGCCCGAGGCAGCATCTGAATCGGACAACGAGCCGACGACGCCCGCAGAGGACGTGATCGGCACGGTTGCGTATGATGCGTTTGAGGACGAGCCGACGGAGGACGACGAGGACAGCTTCGAATACAGCCTTGCGGACGGCGAACAGGATGCCATTCCCGAGGAGAGCACCGTTGCGATGGAGGACACCGCGACGGATGCGACCGAGCCGACGCCTGCGTCGGTGGAAAAGGATGTCACATACGGTGGCGACGGGGACGAAGCCGCCGAGCAGAGCGTGGAGGAGGACGACCTTGCCACGCAGACGAGCGTCGAGGCAGACGAGACTGCCACGATGCCTGAGCCCCCTGCTGTCGAGCAGGAGGAAGCCCAAGAGACGGACGAGCCCGCCCCTCTGGTGCTTGAAAAGGGCGATATTCTGATCGATGCCGAGGACGAGCTGCCGCCGACGTCGCCCAAGCCGACCGAGGAGCTCCCGCCCCGTGTGGAGGAGCCGACCGATGAGCCCGAGCTTACGGCAGAGGCACGGCAACAGCTCTCTGCCCCCGTGCCGCCCCAGCCCCTTACCGAGGAGCCGCCGCGTCCCAAGCAGTCTCCGCTGGACGCACTCACGGCACAGCGGCAGGGCAACGTGCGTCCCCTGGGAGGAGGCAATTCTCCCTTTGCAAGCCGCACGCCCAAGGAGCGCACGCTGACCGACGACGACGTCGAGCTGCTTCTGGATCTTGGTTATGATAACCACCTGACCCAAAAGGTGGGCGCACAGCGGATCGAAACGGTGCGGTATCGCCGTCAGGATGACGAAAAGGCGCGCCGCAAGCTGCGCAACATTTACGGCTGTGCGGGTGAGGAATACAGTAGCCACGCGCAGGACAAAACCATCCGTGCAACCTACCGCGCCCATCAGAAGGGAGCGACGGCGCGGCTGGTGCTGAGTGTGATTCTGACCGTGCTCGCCTTCCTTTCAGACCTGTTCCCGCTTGTGCGTGACAGCCTGCCCGCCGAGCCGCTGGCCTTTGTGCCCACCACGGGCGCCTATGGACTGATCGGTCTGTTGCTGCTTTTTTTGGCGACACTGGTGAGCTGGCCGTATCTGCAAAGAGGCGTGTCCGCGCTGATGCATTTTTCACCGGTGCCTGCTTCGATCCCGTTTTTGTTGCTGTTGATCGGGCTGATGTATCAGGTGCTTGGACTGTTTGACGAGGAGGTCGGCGTGCTGTTGACCTTCCCGACCGTGATGCTGCTGCTTCTGCTTGCTGTCGGTGAACGGATGAACGTGCGCCGTGAGCGCTTGACGTTTGACGTGGTCGCGGCACATTCGCGTAAGATTGTGATGGTGGCAATGCCGCCGCGCAAAAAGAAGGTGGTGCGTGAGGGACACATCGTCAAGATCATCGACGACGATGCCGGTCGCCGTAGCTGGCGCGTACGCCCGACGGATCAGGTGGCAGGCTATTTCCGCCGCAATGCACAGCGCACGCCGCGCTACCGCACGGTGTCGGTGCTGTTGCTGATCGCCGTTGCCGCGGCGCTTGTGGTCTCGGTGCTGACGCTGATCGTGATCGGACAGCTCCGCGCGTCGATCACGGCATTCTTGCTGACGTTGCAGATGTCTCTGCCGACCGCAACCCTTCTTTCCTACGCATATCCCGGCTTGATCGCCGCACGTAAGCTGGCCAAGGAGGGCAGTGCCATCATCGGCCAGAGCGCGGTGGACGAGTATGCGGGCGAGAAGACGCTGCTCTTTGATGATACCGAAATGTTCCGCTCCAAGAGCTCGACCGAGATCACCATCAAGGGGAGCGGTGATACCAAAAAATATATCCGCTACGCCAAGCGTCTCTTCCGTACGTTGGGCGGTACGCTTCGCGGTGTGTCCACCTCCGATCTCTCCGAGGAGACGTGGGAGGAGCGCGTTGAGATCTTGAAGATCCACGAGCAGGGCGTCGAGGCACGCATTGACGGCAAGGTGAATATCCTTGCGGGTACGTCCGCGTTTATGGTGGCGCAGGGAATCCGTGTGCCCGGTGAGAGCGCAGAGCTGCTCGTGCGCCGCAACGTGGAGAGCTGTATTTTGTATCTGGCCTTTGACGGTAAGCTCCGCCTTGGCTATGAGATCGACTACCGCATCTCGGGGCGCTTTGAGCAAATGGTGACCGAGCTGGCACAGGCGGGGACGTCTGTGGCGGTGGAGAGCTGTGACCCCAACCTGCACGAGGACTTTTTGACGCGTAGCCGCCGCGTGGGAAGCATTCCCATCTCGGTGGTCAAGCCCGTGCGCTTTGAGCGACAGACCGACTCGTTGCTTTGCGACAGCGGTATCGTTGCAACCCGCTCGGCGCGCGATGCCGCCCGTGCGACCTTTACGTGCGACCGCCTGATGGAGAACGATGCGAGACTTGCGCGCTTCCATCATGTGACGACCGTCCTCGGCGCCGTGGTGGCGCTGGCGCTGTCGCTCTTTGGGCTGGTCAGTATGACGGCGGGCTTTATTGCGGCACTGCTGCAGCTGCTTTGGTGCTTGCCCGCACTGCTGCTATCGCACAGATATTTGAACAACGATGAGGATTTGGAGAACGAACATGCGAACAGAAACAGAGAATAAATCGACCGCACTCGGCTCGACACTGCTCAAATCGGTGTCCAAGCCGGGACGATATGCGGGTGGAGAATATGGGCAGACGCTCAAGGACAAGACCGCCGTCAAGGCGCGCTTTGCCTTCGCGTTTCCCGACAGCTATGAGATCGGTATGTCCAACCTCGGTATGCGTATTCTGTACGGTGCGCTCAACCGCGAGGACGATATCTGGTGCGAGCGCGTCTTCACCCCGTGGGAGGATATGCAGGACAAAATGCGCGCGCACGACCTGCCGCTGTGCGCACTCGAGAGCGGAGATCCGATCGGGGAATTCGACTTTCTCGGCTTTACGCTCCAGTATGAGATGTGCTATACCAACGTGCTCAATATGCTCGCGCTTTCGCACATCCCGCTTCGCGCCGAGGCGAGAGGCGAGAACGACCCCATCGTGATCGGTGGCGGTCCCTGCGCCTATAATCCCGAGCCCGTTGCCCCCTTCTTCGACCTCTTTAACATCGGAGAGGGCGAGGAGATGCTGCCCGAGATCGTTCGTCTGTATATCAAGATGAAGGACGAGGGCAGATACACGCGTGCGGACTTTCTGCACGAGGCGGCGGCGACGATATCGGGCGTGTACGTCCCCTCGCTCTATGAGGTGACCTACAACGAGGACGGTACCGTCAAGGCGTATACGCCGCTCTATGACGATATCCCGAAGACGGTGCAGAAGCGCATCGTGAAGGATCTTGACAAGGCGTATTTCCCCGACGAGGTCGTGATGCCCTACATCGAAACGGTGCAGGACCGCATCACCGTCGAGGTCGGTCGCGGCTGTATCCGCGGCTGTCGCTTCTGCCAGGCGGGTATGGTCTACCGCCCCGTAAGAGAGAAAACGCCCGCGGTCATCGACTGTCAGGCGCGTGCGCTGTTCGACCGTACGGGCTATGAGGAGATGTCGCTGTCGTCGCTGTCCATCAGCGACTATACCCGCGTGGACGAGCTGACGGATATGCTGCTGTCGTGGACGAACGACCATATGGTCAGCCTTTCGCTGCCCTCGCTGCGCGCCGATTCGTTCACGCGCGAACTGATGGAAAAGGTCAGCTCCATCCGCAACTCGACCATCACCTTCGCCCCCGAGGCAGGCTCGCAGCGACTTCGTGACGTCATCAATAAGAACCTTTACGAGGAGGATCTGATGCGCGCTGTGAACGTGGCGTTCGAGGCGGGCAAGAATCAGGTCAAGCTCTACTTTATGCAGGGTCACCCGACCGAGACGGACGAGGATCTTGCCGAGATCCCTGCGCTTGCGCACCGTGTGGTCAGCGCATATTATCAGAACCCCAACCGCGGCAAGGGCGGCCGTCCGCCGCAGGTGACCATCAGCGTCTCGCCCTTCATCCCCAAGCCCTTCACGCCCTTCCAGTGGGAGGCGCAGGATAGCCTTGAGGAGATGCGCCGCAAGCAGGCGTACGTGGGCGAGTGCGTGACCGACCGCAAGGTCAAGTACAACCACCACGACGCCGAGACGTGTCGCATCGAGGCCGTGCTGGCGCGCGGTGACCGACGCCTTGCCGACGCGCTCGAGCTGGGCTGTCGCGAGGGCTTCAAGTTCGACGCATGGAGCGAATACTTCAACTACGAAAAATGGATGTCCGTCTTTGAGCGTACGGGCATCGATCCCGCCTTTTACGCCAACCGTGCGTGGGGGCTCGACGAGGTACTGCCGTGGGATATCATCGATTGCGGCGTGACCAAGGCGTTTCTCAAGCGCGAGCGCGCCAAGGCCTACGAGGCCGCGACGACCCCCAACTGCCGCGAGGGCTGCAGCGGTTGCGGTGCCAATAAGCTGGGAGGTGAGCGAGCATGCTGTCCAAAGACAAAATGAGCTACCCGAAGCTGACCGAGCCGCGTACGGTGCGCGTCAAATTCCGCAAGGTGGGCAATTTGCAGTACATCTCGCATCTCGACCTGCAACGCACGATCAGCCGTGTGCTGGTGCGGGCAGGCATCCCGATGTGGTATACGCAGGGCTTCAACCCGCACGCCAAGATCGTGTTTGGCCTTCCGCTCAGCGTGGGCGCCGAGAGCGAGTGCGAGTATCTCGACCTTCGCATCGACAGAGATATGTCCTGCGAGGAGATCAAGCAGCGGCTCAACAGCGTGCTGACGGACGAGCTGTGCGTGTTGGATGCTTACGTCGCGCCCAAGACGGTCTTTGCCGATATCGTGTGGGCGGAATATGATATCCGCATCCGCGCCGAAGGGCTGACCGAGGCACTGGCGGACGAGATGCAGACCTATCTGACCACCTCGCCGCTGATGATGGATAAAAAGTCCAAGTCGGGCATCCGTCAGGTGGATATCACCACGCTGACGCGCTCGCTTCGCGCGACGGTTGTGGACGGCGAGCTTCGCATCGCCGCCGTGCTGTGCGTGTCGGGCGCGGACTATCTCAACCCCGAATATCTCATCCGCGCGCTGCGCGAGAGGTTCGGCATTATGCCCGAGGACGACGTCGTGTCCGAGTATTCCATCCTGCGCACCCGCGTGTACCTCGCGGACGGCGAGACGGAATTCAACTAAAAAACGAGGGGGACCCTTTTCAAGAAGGTGTCCCCTTGTCTTATGCTCAAGTGCTTTGATAAAAAAGATACCCCGCCGTTGGATCTGCAAAACGGCGGGGTACTTACGTATTACGTTTTCATTTGCAGCAGAATGCGCTTCAGCGGGCAGAACAGCACCGTCGCCACGACGATACCGAACAGCGCCTGCATCGTATCGGGCAGAATGCTGACGGCCGCTGACCAGCCGTTGCCCCAAATGACGGCGTTGAGCAAAAAGTAACCGCCGACCATAAAGATCTCGCCCGCCACACCGCTGATCAGGCAGGGGATGAGCGTGCGCTTGAGCGTCAGCTCACCGCGCCAGAGTGCGCGGAGAAGAAGACCTGCCACGAAGGGAACGATCGCCTTGATGATGAAGGAGGGCAGGGCATAGGCGGCGTAACCGCTGAGCAGATCGGCGAGCATAGTGCCGATGGCGGATGCGGCGATGCCCCAAGGGAGAGGCAGTAGCCAAGCCGCGAGCAGGCACAGCGCATCGCCCGGGTGGACGTAGCCACCGCTGGCGGGGTTGGGGATCTGCACGAAGCAGGTGGATATGTAGATCAGCGCGGCGAACATCGCCGATGTGACCAAGTGACGCAAATAACGGCGGGATTGCATAAGCATATCTCCTCTTTTTTTCGGTGTTAGGTTATATTATAAACGCCTTTTCTGTTGTTTTCAAGTGCTTTTTGTGAAAAAATAACGAACACGCTTGAATCGTCGTTTTTACCAAAAATCGATCATATATCTTGACAGGTATGCAAAAATCTGATAAACTATATCTGTATATCCTATTACAATACAACGAGGTGAATGAAATGAAACGATGGCTCGCTCTGGCGATGATCCTAACTATGCTCCTCTCTCTTATAACGGTAGCCTCCGCGCAGCAATCCAACGATGCGACGGTGGTGATCCTCGACGATTGCGACCGCGTGAATGGTTGGTCTGCCTCGGGCGGTGTTCTGTACCGTGATTGGCTGGAGACGACCGAGGGCATCGCCAGCGTGATGGTGACGGCAGGCCTCAAGGCAAAGGAGCGCAAGGATATCACCGTCACGGACACGTTCGATCCGATCGATCTGCGCTATGTTGACGAGTTGGTCTTCGATCTGTACGTATCCAAGATGGAGCTGTGGGACGCGGCGTTTATGATCACCGCGTCGCTGGGCTCGTCGGGTGCGGATAATAAAGAGCGAGGCACGTGGAACTACGCGCTCCGCGAGCAGACCATTACCGAGGGCTGGAATACGGTCACGCTCAAGATGGCCGATCTTGCGGTCGATACGCTGGATATGTCCCGCGTCAACTGCTTCGCGCTGTCTCTCTCTCGTGTGGTCTCGCAGGAGGACGTGGCGTGCAATATCCGCATCGATAACATCCGCACGGTGACCTACGCGCGTACCACCATGCAGCTCGCCGCCTGTGACGGCGAGGAGCCCTGGTTCGGTCCGATGTTCGAGCTGGACACCGAGGACAAGCAACAGGGCGAGGCGTGTATGTCCTTCACCGTGCCGCTGACCGAGGACATGTCGAGCAATCGGGTCGTCACTCATATGGTCTTCCTCTCGACCAACGTCGCCTGGGCGGATTGCATCGAGATGGACGTCTATCTGAATCGTCTGACCTTCCTGCCCAATTCGAGGTACGGCATTCAGTTCGAGTTGACCTCGTCGGGAACGTGTGACAGAAACGAGATGATGTGGACGCTCGACAGCCATATGCTGAAGGAGGGGTGGAACCACATCCGTCTGCCGTTCTCTGCCGCGAAGATCAACGGCGGCAACGTCAATTTGGAGGCGGTCAACTATATCCGCTATCATATCATTGATGTTCGCCCCCTTGCTTCCAACCTGGTCATGAAGATAGACAACATCTTCTTCTCGGCACCGATCATCCCCGAGCCCGAGACGCCCGTCGAGCCTGAACAGCCCGTCGAGTCTGAACAGCCCATCGAGCCCGAACAGCCCATCGAGCCCGAAC
>JAGBTR010000320.1 GCA_017631215.1 Clostridia bacterium
CAGCCGTCCCTCCTTGGGGGCGGAATACGCATAAACATATCCCTGCAAGCGGTAACCGTCTGACGAGAGAAAGGCAAAGGGGGTCCGGGTCAAGCCATCAAAATCCGCGGCGGAAAAATAACGCGCCACACCGGTATCGTCAGCACGCGCGTACAGCTGCGCGCGGTACATCTTTTCGATCTTCTTTCCAAGCATGGTTTTCCCTCCTTTTGAAAACGGGGGACTTTTTTGAAAAAGTCCTCTCTCCCCCCGATCCCCTCTCTTTCAAAAACAAATGAAGGAGAGGGGATTATTTTTGTTTTGCGGGGAAAACTAAAGGATACAAAGACCGAGAAGGGAGCATCCTGATGGAGCATAAAAGGATCCGCGTTGCCCACGTGCTGACCGATACCAACGTCGGCGGTGCGGGGACGATTCTTTATCAAACGATGTGCTGTGATGACCACGAGCGCTTCGACTATACCGTGGTATTGCCCGAGGGTAGCCGTCTTGCCGCGCGGCTGGAGGGGCTGCCTTGCCGCGTGGTGAGCGTCAAGGGCGGTCGCGACCGCTCACTCGACGTGTGCGCCATCCCTGCCTACGTGCGACTTTTGCGGCGTGAGCGCCCCGATATCCTGCACGCCCATTCGGCGCTCGCGGCACGCATCGCGGGGAGGCTTGCCCGCGTGCCCATCTGCGTGCAGACACGGCACTGCGTCTTTCCGCTGACACGGTGGCAGCGGAGCGGTGCGTTTCGGTGTCTCTTTCGCCACGGCACGCATCTGTTGTCCGACCGCGTGGTTGCCGTTGCCGAGGCGGCGCGCGATCAGCTGTGTGAGATAGGGCTCGACCGCGCGCATATCGAGGTCATCGTCAACGGTGTCCGCCCCCTGCGCGCCTGCTCGCGCGAGGAGATCCTCGCCCTTCGCGAGCGATTGGGGCTTGACGCGGAGGACTTCGTGGTCGGTATGGTGGCGCGGCTGGAGGACTACAAGGGGCAGGGGACGCTGCTCCGCGCCGTGGCGATGTGCGCCGAGCGAGCGCCGCGCCTGCGTGTGCTGTTGGTCGGTGACGGCTCACGCGAGGCAGACTATCGCGCCCTGACACACGAGCTGGGCATCGCCGACCGTGTTGTCTTTTGCGGCTTTGCCGAGGACGTCGCACCCTATTTTGCGGTGATGTCGGTCAACGTCAACGCCTCGAGCGGCACCGAGACGTCCAGCCTCTCGCTCTCCGAGGGTATGAGCGTGGGCGTGCCGTGCGTGGTGTCGGACTATGGCGGCAACCCCAAAATGGTGACCGACGGCGAGAACGGCTTGATCTTCAGGACGGGCAACCACGCCCAGCTCGCGCAAGCCCTTGCGCGGCTGTATGAGGATCGCGCCTATCTCGCACGGCTGTCGGACGGCGCACGAAAGCGCTACCGCGAGCGCTTGACCGCCGACGGTATGGTGCGACAGCTGGAGGGAATGTACGAGCGGCTGATCGGGGAGAGGAGGGGAGAGGTCGGTACACGCGTGCGGATATGAGCGCCGCTCCCGACGGTCGTTCTTTGCTCTGCTAAAAAAGATATTCTTTTTTGTCAAATGACCTTGCTTTTCCGCCGACGTTATGTTATAATGCTAATCGGCAGAGAATGGCTCTGCCGACAAAGGACATCATAGAGACTCATATACGGAGGAAGGTCTTATGCAGAACAAATACCGTGTTTGTGTGATCGGCTGCGGCGTGATCGCCCCCAACCATATCAAACCCCTCTTGGAAAATGAGACGACCGAGCTGGTCGCCGTTTGCGATATCATAGAAGAGCGTGCCAAGGCGCGCGCGGAGATGGGCAACTGCGCCTATTACACCGATTACCACAAGATGCTCGAGGAGGTCAAGCCCGATGCGGTGCATCTGTGTCTGCCTCACTATCTGCACAGCCCCGTCGCCATCGATTGTATGCGTGCCGGTGCGGACGTGCTTTGCGAGAAGCCGATGGATGCCTCGTATGAGGCGGCGCTCCGTATGAAGGAGGTCGCAGAGGAGACGGGCAAGCGGCTGGGCGTCATCTTCCAGAACCGCTACAACGCCGAGAATCAGACCATTTTGCAGTCGCTTCGCAGCGGCGATATGGGCAAGCTCATCGCGCTTCGCGGTGAGGTGTGCTGGAAGCGCGATCAGGCGTACTACAACTCGGGCGAATGGCGCTCCGACTATGCCACGGCAGGCGGCGGCGTCATCATCAACCAGGCCATTCACACGCTCGATCTGCTCCGTTATTTTGCCGATTCGCCCGTCGCTGACGTGCGTGCGACCGTCTCGCATCACGGCGATACCGCCGCAGAGGTCGAGGATACGGCAGAGGGCTTGATCACGTTTGAAAACGGTGCGCGTGCGCTGTTCTATTTCACCATCAACAATTTCGAGGATGAGGCGATCCGTGTCACGCTCAAGTGCGAGAAGGCACGCGTAGAGAGCCGCGCGGGCGATTGCTGTATCCGCTTCCTCGACGGTCACGATGTCAACGTCAGCAATATGGATCACGCCAAGAATTCGGGCGCTAAGGCTTGCTACGGCTCGTCGCACGCCATCCAGATCGACGACTTCTACCACGATCCCGACGGTAGCCGCGCGCGCTGGATGATGGATGAGGCGCTCAAGACGCAAAAGCTGGTCGATGCCATTCTCAAGGCCTCGCAGGGCGTTCACGCTTAAGGCCGTATGGGAAACTTCCTTATTACATTTACCGCCGTCGTAAAGATGCTGGCATTTGCCGCGCCCGCGTTTTTGCTGATGAAGTTCAAAAAATTCAACGAGACGTCCATTCAGGCGCTTGTGACGATGCTGCTGTATATCGGTCAGCCTTGTCTGACGGTCTACTCCTTCCAGGAGGCAACTATGATCGTGCAAAGCGGCGCTGTTGCCAAGGACGTGATGCTGATGCGTGGGCTTTGGGCATTTTTGCTGTCGCTCGTGCTTCAAGCGGTGATGATGGCGATCTCGTATCTCGTCCTGCGCAAGAAGCAGGAGGAGGCACGTTACCGCATCTTTGTCATCGCGGCGACCTTCTCCAACAGCGGATTTTTCGGTGTTCCCATTTTGAAGGCCGTGCTGGGAGAGGCGCACCCCGAGGTCGTGATGGTCTCGGCGCTGTTCTCGCTCGTTATGAATATGATGTGCTGGACCGTTGTCTCGACCGTCATCACGCGTGACACGAAATACATCAGCGTTAAAAAGATCCTCATCAATCCCAATACCATCGCGGGCATCATTGCCATCACGCTGATGTGCCTTGACTTCGTTTTCCCCTCGCAGGTGGAGGAAATGATTACGCTGTTGGGCAATTTTTCCACACCGCTTTGTATGTTCATTCTTGGTATGCGTCTGGCCCTGGTCAAGGTAAAGGAGCTGTTTGGCGATTGGCGACAGTACGTCGTCGTGCTGTGCAAAAACGTGGTATGTCCCGCCTTTGCACTGTTGGCCCTGCTGTTTGCCCCCATTGACGGATACATCAAGCAGGCACTGTTCATTATCGTTTGCTGCCCCGCCGCCAATATGGTGCTCTCGTTTGCCGAAATGCTGGGTAAGGGACAAAAAACAGCCGCGAATCTGCTGCTGCTGTCCACCATCGCAAGCCTTGTCACATTGCCGCTGATGTGTATGCTGCTGCCGCTGCTGGCTTGATGCGTAACTAAAATTTACAAATTATTCATCCCTTTCGCTTGGAAGTGTGTTAAAATAGCAAAACAGTAATTGCTATTTACCATTCGGGCGAAGGGGATGTTTTTTTGCCCGACGAACGATAAACGATATTAGGAGGGAAGCGCGCGATGCCGCAGAATGATATTGGTGAGAAGATCAAACGCTTACGTATCCACCGAAAAATGACGCAGACCGAGTTGGCGGGCGACCAGATCACGCGCAATATGCTCAGCCGCGTGGAAAACGGCGCGGCACTGCCGTCGCTGCCGACGGTGTGGTATCTGGCCGATCGGCTGGACGTGCCCGCAGGCTTTCTTTTGGCCGAGGGGGACGACGACCGTATCTGGCGCAAGATGGGACGCATCGACAGCATCCGCCGTCTGCTCGCCGCAGGCAACTATCGTGTCTGTCTTGACGTTTGCTTGGACGGTGCCGAGGAGGACGAGTCGGATGATGAGATCGAGCTGATCTCGGCGCAGTGTTCACTGGCGCTGGCGATGGAGGCGCTCGAGCACGGACGCCTGCACGAATGCTGTTCATTGCTCGACGATGCCGTCACCTATGCCGATCATACGGTATACGACACTTCCTCGATCCGCGCCACGGCTAAGGTGTGCTTTCGCTTTATGCACCGTCTCTCTGCCTCGCTCTATTCCGAGACGCTCCGCGATACGGATGATCTTTGGATGGGGGGCGGCAATGCATTTTGCCGTTACGTGCTGGCTTGTGAGTCGCTCGAGGCGGGTGAGACGCGCTGGGTCGAGTCCTATCTGAAGTCGGCAGACGAGACAGACGGCTGGGTGATGCTCTTCCGAGCGCGCTTGAGCGTGCGTGACGGCGATTATCTCTCGGCTCAGCCGTTGCTGGAGACGCTGCTGCGGTCGAATCAAACGGGCGGCGAGGTGCAGATCTACTGCGCCTTCTGTGAGCTGGAGATCTGCTGTCGCGAGCTGGGCGATTTCAAGGGCGCGTATGAGTATTCCCAAAACAAAATGGCTCTGCTTGAGCGTATGCTGGAAAAATGAGGGCGATCTTCTTCGTTGACATTTTCGGCGGCGTGTGATACAATAAAGACGTAGACCCTTTGACTATTTGATTTTGAGGAGGAAAACGACAATGAAAACAAATCTTTTGCGTGTGATGGCTATCGCTTTGGTCATCGGAATGCTGTTGGCAACGGGATGCTCCTTGCTGTCGGGCGAGGATCACGTCACGCGATTGGTGCAGGGAAATCTCGATCAGGTGTATCTTGGCGAGTATGACGAGGAATATCTTTCTCTCGTGGATCTGACCGCTGAAGAGGCGGAAGAAGAGTATCAGACGGGTCTGCGCTATGAAGCGGAGTATTTCGCCTATTATTTCGGTATTCTGACCGAGGACGAGAGCTTTGACGATCTCTCTCCCACGCTGCAGCAGGATATCATCGATCTGTACGACGAGATCTACAGCCACAGCAGCTACGAGGTCGAGCCGTCCGTCCGTCAGCGCGACGGCAGCTACACCGTCAAGGTGCGCATCAAGCCCATCGATATTATGGTGCAGGTGGTCGAGCTGTACGAAAACGACGGCTATCAGCCGTTGCTCGACTATTTCAGCGAAAGCGGCGAGATCGATTGGTCCACGATCACCGAGGAGGAGTACTGGGCTGACACCAACCGCTACGGCGAGCTCATGGTGGATATGGTTCGATCGCTCCTTCCCGGGCTGGGCTATGGCGAGGAGAAGTCGCAGGTGATCCAGGTCGACGAGACCGAGGACGGTTATTTGCAAATCAACGGTGACGATTTTGCCATCTTTGACGAGTACGTGATCACCTATCCGTAAAAAAAGTAAGGGAGGCATCGAATGCCTCCCTTTTTTCAATATTCGTCCGAAAAGCCGTCGCGGAATTGGCGCGGCGTGATGCCGGTCTGTGCCTTGAATATCTTGTTGAAGTGTGATTGCGAGCAGAATCCCGTTTCAATGGCGATATCGAGCATCGAATGATGACCCGCCATAATGAGCTTTTTTGCCTTTTCGATGCGCTTTTTGGTGACGTAGCCGTACGGCGTTTCGCCAAAGGTGCGATGAAAGATGGTGTGCAGATAGTTGGGCGAGACGCTCACCGCATCGGCGATGTCGCGCAGGGAGCAACGTTCGGTGAAATGCTCGTTGATGTATTCACGCGCGCTGTGGAGCATATCGTTCACAGGACGCGAAAGCTGTGGCTCCGGGATGCGCGAGCATATGCGGTGCAATCGGTAAAGGATATCCAAAAGGATCGCGTTGATGCGAACGTTGCCGACCTCATCGGACGGGGCGTCGATCATATGAACGGCAAGCTTGGAGAACAGCGCGATCATTTCGTCCGCTTTTTCGTCATTGTCTATGTAGACGTAGGGCGGCATCGAGGCAAGCAACGGCACAAGCCCCTCGCGCTCGGCCGCCTCGGGGGATAGGCGGATGTAGCCGCACCGCACGGGCAGCACACTTTGGCGGACCATTCCGGGCTTGGCAAAAAGAAGCATACCGCGTCGGACGCTCTGCTCCTGCTTACCGATATAGCTTTTGCCGGTATCGGTGTGAAAGATCTCAAGCTCATACTGGGTGACGGTGCGAGGCGGCGTCTGCGTTTGGTTCTTGCGCAGAATGGCACTGTCGAAGATTCCGCAGGCCAATTCGGTCTCTCTTGCGAGCATAGTCTCCTCCTTTTATATGCAAAACAGCGTAATATCGTGACAAAAAACCAGTAATTCGTGGCTATCTATAAAAAATGAAAAATGATATAATTTGTATAGCATTATATGCATTATAGCACACTCGGACGAAAAAGTAAAGAGGTGCAAAAATATTATTACGGAGGTATCAGATGGAACGACTGAAAAAGGTGGGCGCGCTAACACGCATCTCGGCAAAGGATACACATTTTTCAAGACTGGGTTTGGGCTTTGAAAAGCTCGACCGCGACGTGTTCGATCCCGAAAAGGCATACGACAAGGTGGCGGCACTGGGCGTCAAGAGGATTCGCATTCAATCGGGCTGGCTCAAGACGGAGCGCGAGCGCGGTGTCTATAGCTTTGAGTGGCTGGATAAGATCGTCGACAACCTGATCGCGCGCGGTCTTGTGCCGTGGATGTGTCTGTGCTACGGCAATCCGCTCTATACGCCCGCGGCAGCCAAGCGCTTCGGCGGCGTGAGCTGTCCCCCCATCGATACCGAGGAGGAGAAAGAGGCGTGGAGCCGTTACGTCACGGCGACCGTCGAGCATTTCAAGGGCAGAGTCGATATGTTCGAGATCTGGAACGAGCCCGAGATCTATTTCGGTCAGACCAAGATGGAGTGGGATCTGACCCCCTCCGATATGCGTAACGACGCGGTCAAGTTCGCCGAGTTTTCCATCGCGACCGCCAAGGCCATCAAGGCGGGCAACGCCGTGGCAATGGTCGTGGGCGGTGCGCTGTGCATCACCCGTCTGCCTTACTTCCTCAACACGGCGATGGCAATGGGACTTCACGAGTACGTGGATTATATCTCCTTCCACATCTATTCGCAAAGAGATTGGCAGCGCGAGGGCATCATCCGCTCGCTGCGCGCGCTGATCGATCAGTACAATCCCAACATCAAGATCATCCAGGGCGAGAGCGGCGCGCCCTCGCGCGGCAACGGCAACGGCGCGATGGGAACGTTCGCTTGGTCGAGAGACAAGCAGGCCAAGTATCTGTCGCGTATGATGATCACCGACCTGCACGGCGGCGTGGAGTTCTCCTCCTATTTCTCGACCATGGATATGATCGAGGGTCTGCACGGCGTGGTCGGTCAGAAAAAGACCTATCTGGACTACGGCTATTTCGGCGTCATCGGTGCCGAGTTTGACGAGGACGGCTTCTCGACGGGCGAATACAAGGAAAAGCCCTCCTACTTCGCACTCGCCGCGCTCTGCTCGCTGCTCAAGGGCGACGTCAAGCCCACCAACATCGCGCTCTACCGCGAGTACAACTTCTCGCCTCGCCTGAATGCAAGCGAGCAGGAGGAGAACGTCAAGACCTACGCCTTCGAGCTGGAGGACGGTAACCACGCCCTGCTGTATTGGAATGCGACCAACATCCTGACCACCACCTACGAGGGCACGGTGTCCTTCTCGGTCTGCGGTCAGTGTGC
>JAGBTR010000321.1 GCA_017631215.1 Clostridia bacterium
GGTGCTCGATCGCACGCTGTTCGTACTCGGGCGCGCGGTGGCGGTTGCCGCGCCTGCTGGGCTTGTGCTGTGGGGGATGGCCAATCTGGCGGTCGGTGGGGAGGTGTTGACCGTGTGGATCGCGCGTGGGCTACAGCCCGTGGGTGTGGTGTTGGGGCTTGACGGTGCAACGCTTCTGGCGTTTTTGTTGGCTCTGCCTGCCGCCGAGATCTTTTTGCCGCTCCTTATGATGATCTATACGGGCGGCACCGAATTGCTTCCCGTTGCCTCGATGGGGGCGCTTCGCGAGCTTTTGACGGCAAACGGCTGGACGGCTACAACAGCGATCTGCGCCGTGATCTTTCTTCTGTTCCATTGGCCGTGTGCCACAACGCTGTTGACGTTACGGCGGGAGGGAGGCGCGCGCATCGCGTGGCTCGGTGCGCTTGTCCCGACATTGATCGGTGCGTTGCTTTGCGGTGTCGTGACACTGCTGACTCGTGCGCTTACATAATTTGATACCGACGGTTGAAAAAACACAACCGTCGGTTTGTTTTTTGGAAAATGCAAAAAAATTGTGATAGTGCTTGCATTCTGCGATAAAATATGGTATACTGATACCGTGGAAAAAGGCGAACCGAGGCACGGTACGCATTTACATACAATCGGACAGGAGGTATGGATGCCAATGAACAAATTTCAAATCAAGATTCCCCAAAAGGCTATGCCTATCGCGATGCTGGGCGTGGCGGGGCTTTCGCTGATCGCCGCGATCGTGGTGCTCATCGCCGCTATCGGCGCGGATGCCGCCTACAAGACGGTATTTCTCAGTATTGCGACGGTGCTTCTGCTTGCGCTGGTCGCGCTTGCCGTCTATTATCTGTATCTGACGCGTGTCAACGATCCCAACTTCTTTCTTTATAGCAAGGAGCAGCATAGAAATATTCCTGCGGAGCAGTTGACCTTTGATATCGTCAACGACCGTATGAATTTCTACCTCTCGCTCATCGCGGATTCGGACGAGGAGCTTTGGAGCGGCTCAGTGCTGGCCAAGAGCGACGGCTCGTTTGGTCGCGAGGAGGTCTACCGCCCCTTGGTCGCCTATAAGATGCTGTACGACTTGACCGAGACGAACGACGATTTCGCTTGGGATCGCATCATTTTGGCTGAGGTCACGACCATTCGGCTTTTAACGCGTGCTATCAAGCAGGCGGGCGACGCAGAGCTTGCGCAGGCGATCGTCGATCTGTACAAGGGTGAGAACGTCGAGGAGGGCGAGAATCTGCGTGATTTCCTGACGGGCAACCGCAAGTACCTGCGCGCGAGAATGCTGAGATACGTTAAGCAGAAACTCG
Organism: Clostridia bacterium; assembly: GCA_017631215.1. Taxonomy (GTDB): domain Bacteria; phylum Bacillota; class Clostridia; order Oscillospirales; family CAG-272; genus SIG644. Next base: position 1,335 of record JAGBTR010000321.1, read on the forward strand.
ATTATTTCTATTAACATTCATGAAAGGGGCGCGTGGTCGCCCTTTTCCTTATCTTTTTTTAAAAAAATGCCAACCTTTTCGCCGTTCGGTGTCTATATGGGTGAAGGCCTTCGAAGGGAGTTGAGCAAGTGAGACGAGAGGATGCAGAGAGGACGATCAGCGAATATATCAAGCCCGTTTTCGGCTTTGCACTGAAGCGCTGTCGAAACGCGCAGGATGCAGAGGATGTGTCGCAGGACATCGTGCTGCGGGCATATCGTGCGCTGCTTTGTCGCGATGATATCGCCGACGTTGGCAGGTTCATCTGGACGGTCGCACATCATACGTTAGCCAACTATTACCGCGATCGGGCAAGGAGTGATATGGGTGTGACCGTTGACATTGCCGCGTTGGCGGACGTTTTGGTCGATCCCGACACATTCGTCGGTGCGGATGATACGGCCGAGAGCATCGCGCGGCTACGGCAGGAGATCGCCTATCTGTCCAAAACACAGCGGCGTATCGTGATCGCCTATTATTTTGAAAACAAAAAGCAGGACGCGATCGCGCGTGAGCTGGGGATCCCTCTCGGAACGGTCAAATGGCACTTGTTCGAGGCAAAAAAAGAATTGAAGAGAGGTATGGAAGTGCAAAGACAAGCGAGTGATCTGAAATTCAACCCGATCAAATTTTATTCGTGTGGCTTCAACGGCTCGGCGGGCAAGGTAGGGGTCGATACCTTTTTCCGCTCACCCCTGCCGCAAAACATCTGCTATTGTGTGCGGCGCGAGGCAAAGACGGTCAATGACATCGCGGATGCGCTGGGTGTTTCGCCCGTGTATGTGGAGAGCGAGGTCGAGCATCTGGAGCAGTATGGTCTCTTGATCCGACAGGGTGAGCGGTATCTGGCGAATATCTTACTGTCCGAGCCGACCGCCGAGCTGTTGACGATGCAGAATGAGATGTATCGCCGTGCGAGTGTTCTGTTCGCCAATGCGCTCTACGACCGTTTGACGTCAAGCGGCATCCTTGAGGATGAGCGCATCATCTGCCACCAGACGGACGGTGAGATATCACTATGGAACAACGTGCCTACCGACCGCAATTTTCTGCTTTGGGCACTCATCCCTTACATCGCTGCCCGTGCGGGAGAGAGCGGAGACGAGTATATTGCCGCCGAGAAGGGAGAGGGGATCTCGTTTGAAGAGGTGGCAACGCTTCGTCCCGATGGCGGTCACAACATCTGTCACGCGACGGTGGTGGACGAGAATATGGTGCTGCCCGAGGATCACGTTTATATGAAAAACTGGTGCGGTCCGTCGTGGAACACGGATAGCAGCCATATGATCTGGCGCATTGACAGCGAATGGTCGGAGCGGCGCGTTCGCACTGACCGCGGCGAGTATGATGACGCGACGCGCGTGCTGCAGCTCTATCGCCGCGAGGATGAACAGCCGCCGCTTGCCAAAGAGGAATATGCGTGGCTGGCCGAGCGCGGATTTATCAAAACGAACGGCGACTTTGAGGGGCATCTCAAGGTATGCTGGCAGGTCGTTCAGCTGATGGACAAGGAGATCGAGCGACAGCTACTGACGATCGGCGAGGACATCAAGCGCGAGCTATGGCAGACATTTGAGGCGCTCAAAGCCCCTTACGTCGAGGCGGTGCTTTCATCGCTCCCGTCGCATATGCGCAGGATGAAGGCGTACGAATTGCAATACACCTTCCATTCGGACGGTTGGTTCCTTCTGCATTGCCTGCGGACGCTGCTCGACAACGGCAAGCTCAAGCCCCCGACCGAGGGGCAACGCAAGGCACTGACGACGCTGATCGTACCATTGACATAAACAAAGCATCCCCACCGATCTGCTCGGCGGGGATGCTTCTATTTTATGTACTTGTGCTCACTTTACGCAGGGAAGAAGGGCGCGGCGGCTACCTTGATGCTGTCGATGGCGGCCTTGGCATCGGCGGGGCGGAAGATGGCCGAGCCCGCGACGAGCGCATTCGCACCTGCCTCGGCGCACACAGCGGCGGTCTTACCGTCGACACCACCGTCGACCTCAAGGTCGATGGCAAGCCCGCGGCGGTCGATCTCCTCGCGGATGGCGCGCACCTTGGGCATCATATTTGCCATAAAGGATTGACCGCCAAAGCCGGGGTAGACGGTCATCACCAGCACGAGGTCGCACAGCTCAAGATAGGGGAATACCACCTCGGCAGGTGTGTCGGGGCTGATGGCAAGACCCGCGCGGCAGCCGTTGTCGTGCAGATACTTGAGGCATTCGGCCACGTTGTCACAGCTCTCGGCGTGGACGGTCACAAGGTCTGCGCCCGCCTTGAGAAAATCCTTGAGATATCTCATCGGGTCGCAGATCATCAGATGGACGTCGAAGAACAGCTTGCTGTGCGGACGGAGCGCACCGATCACGGGCGCACCAAAGCTGATGTTGGGCACGAAGGCACCGTCCATCACGTCCAGATGAAGCCAATCGGCACCGCCGCGCTCTACGCGGGCAACGTCGTCGGCAAGGTGGGCAAAATCAGCGGCGAGGATAGAGGGAGAAATGTGAGTCATAGTCGGTTCCTTTCTGCGCGTCTTGGCGCTCGAGCGGTCGCGCGCGTGAGGTAGAATTTTGTCGAAAACAGGAACTTGAAGCCGTGCTTCGTCATATGCTTTGGATGTGGAGCGGATCGCTTCACGAACAATATCCGCGCGGTGCGGGTTAAGACGGGAAAAGTCGGGGACGTGTGCGAGAGATGACCTTGTGGTCGCGCGGTGCAGGGGTGTCAAGCCATTGACATCCCTTTGCTTTATGCGATTGGCAGAATGAGCGCAACGGCGTGCGCCGCCATACCCGAGCCGTCGCCCGTAAAGCCGAGA
>JAGBTR010000322.1 GCA_017631215.1 Clostridia bacterium
CGCCAATGTCCAAGCGTTGGTATCCGACCGCTTGATTTCGAACGGCACAAAAGCTCGTCATTACGCCCCCTTCGTCGGGGTTTCCTAAATAGTTTGCATAAAAGTCATATCCCTCTGTGTGATAATAAAGAGCACTATCGCGCCACTGCTCGCCCGCGGCAGCTTTTGAGGTAAGACCAAAGCCGTGTTTGGACGCGTTGACAAACAAGATCACCAGCGTTGCGATCATCATAATCGACAGCGCGGTCACGCACACACTCAGCTTTCGTATCGTTTTGTTTTTGGATACGCTGATCTCCTCGGTCTCCTCGTTGAGCGGAAGCCCCTCGGGCGTCAGCTCAAAATAGGTCAGCAGCGCAGCGTACGATGTCTCGTTGGGGATGCCGAGCCCGTTTTCCCATTTGGCAACAGCGCTGCGGCTGACAAAGATCGCATCTGCCAGCTTTTGCTGTGACACGCCTCTTTGCAGGCGCTGCTGCTTCAGTCTGTCCTTAAATTCCATAGATTTTCCTCCTTACTCGGCCTCTGCCGTGCCTCCATTATAGCACGGACGAGTGCAGATGTCCATACGCTGGGCTGTTACTTCGCGCCGCTTGGGGTGTTACTTTGAAATTCTACTGCCAGGGGACTTGCTTTTTGTCGAAAAAGCGTGTATAATAGGAAGGATCGTAAAAAGCAGCTCCCATATTACATCAAAAGGACGGGCCACAATGGACGTAAATTACAAAAATCAAAAGCGCTACAAAACCGCAAGATATCCCATCCGACAGCCGTGGTATCTGACCTGGCTGATCTGGATTCTTTCCAAGATCGTGCTGATCGGCAAGGAGCATAAGGTCGAAAAGATCGGTATGGAGGGGCTGAAGCCGCCCTATCTGCTGCTGAGCAACCATATGTCCTTCATCGATTTCGAGCTGACTGCAACCGCCACGCACCCGCACCGCGTCAACAACGTGGTCAACATCGACGGATACTATCAGCGCCCGTGGCTGATGGAGTGGATCGGTGCCATCTGCACGCGAAAATTCACGACCGATCTGCACCTGATCAAATCCATTCGCCGCGTGCTGCAGCGCGGTGATATCCTATGTATGTACCCCGAGGCGCGCTACTCATCCGCAGGCACGACCGCTTACCTGCCCGATTCGCTGGGAAGCCTCGTCAAGCTGTGCAAGGTGCCCGTCGTGGTGGTCATCCACCGCGGCAACTATCTGCGTGCGCCATTTTGGAATTTCCGCAAAAAACGCAAGGTGCCGATGCACACCACGCTGACGCTGACGCTCACCCCCGAGCAGATCAAGTCGATGTCTACCGCCGAGATCAACGCGGTACTTCGCAAGGCATTTTTGTATGATGACTATCGTTACCAAAAGGACAACGGCATCCGCATCACCGAGTCCTTCCGCGCCGAGGGTATGCACAAGATCCTGTATCAATGCCCGCATTGCAAGGTAGAGTCGACTATGGCATCGGGCGGCTGTGAGCTTTGGTGCGAGTCGTGCGGCAAGCGCTGGACGCTGGAGGAGGACGGTACGATCCGAGCAAACGAGGGCGAGACAGAATTCTCACACGTGCCTGATTGGTTCGAGTGGGAGCGCACGCAGGTACGCGAGCAGATCCAAACCGGTACATATGCCTTCACCGACGAGGTCGACGTGCATTCGATGCCCCGCACGTGGCGCTTTATGCCGCTGGGCAAGGCCACGCTCACGCACACCGTCGAGGACGGCTTCGTGCTGACGGGTCACTATCGCGGGCAGGACTACCGCATCCAACGCCAGCCGCTTGAGATCAACAGCCTGCACGTCGAATACGACTTCCCCCACATCAAGCCCTTCGATTGCGTGGACATCTCGACCGAGAACGATTCCTTCTACTGCTTCCCCACCAAGCAAAACGTCGTCACCAAGCTGGCATTCGCGACCGAGGAGATCTATCAGCTACACGAAAAAAAGACAAAGCGCGCCCCAAAGGCATAACAAAAAAAGAGGAGACTTGCTCTCCTCTTTTCTTTTGGTCAACACCGCATCACACGTGACCGCATTCGACCTCAAAGTCGCGCAGCTCACGCAGGTAGCCCTCCTTGTCGGCGGGATATGCCAGACCGTGATCTGCCTCGGGGATGATGACCAGTCGCTTGGTCGTCACACAAGCCGCGTGGAGCCGCACGCTCATATCGCACGGCACGAAATCGTCCGCCTCGCCGTGGTAGAAGATGACGGGAACACGGCATCGCCCCATCGCCTCCATAGGCGAGGTCTCCTCGATATCAAAGCCGCCGAACAGCCGACCGCTGAGGCGGATGATGGGATAAAAGATGGGTGCGGGCAGGCGCATATGACGGATGACCTTGCAGATGATCTCCTTGGCAGAGGTGTAGCCGCAATCCGCCAGCACGCCGCTGACGTTGGGGGGTAGCTCCTCACCCGCCGCCATCATCACCGTTGCCGCGCCCATCGAGATGCCCGTCAGAATGATCCTGACATCCGCGCCATAATGCTCGATGGCAAAGTCGACCCAACGATGGCAATCGTGCCGCTCGTTGATGCCGAAGGAAATCACGTGCCCCTCGCTGTCGCCCGACGTGCGCTGGTCGACGATCAGCGCGTTGCGCCCGACCGCGAAGCAACGCCCGATCGCACCGCAAAGGTCTCGCTCGGCGCTGCCGCGGTAGCCGTGAAACACGATCTCCATCGGTGCGCCCTTTTGATATTCGTAATATTTACCGCACAGCCGCAGACCGTCGTGCGAGACGATGGACACGTCCTCGTGCGGCATCGCGCGCATCTCCTTCATCCACGCGACCATACGCTCGCGGTAGGGCTCGTAGGCCTTACCGGGCGGGATGTCAAACTCATCCTCGCCGAGCGGCTTTCTTTTGGGCGCGTAGAACGCAAGGCGGAAGCAGACGAGACAGGTGGCGAGCAGGAGCAGGAGAAGCCCTCCCAGCACGCCCAGTATGTAATAGACCAGCATTGTGACCTCCAAGGATGCTTATAGTTTACTTTTCTATTGTATCACAACTCGCGCCCTTTTTCAATGGGCTCTTGCAAATTAGTCGTCTTCTTTTTATAGGAATCTCAAGATACTCAAACGGTAGCGTGCGCCACCGCGACCGTTATTCTTGATCGAAGCGCTTGAGCGCGCCTGCGCTGGCACGCACAACGATGCCTCGATCGTCTTCTTCTCTGTTACGCGCCACGAATATCGCATTTCCTCTTGAAAAAGCATCTCTTATGTGGTAGAATAAAAGCACCAAGGCGACCGACGCGCAGAGTATGATAGCAGAGGCTTACGCGCCGTAAGCAAACCAAAAACAAACTAAAAGTAAAGAGAGAATATCTTATGTTGAACCATTATCCATTCCATATATTAGAGCCCGCCGAGGCGCTGGTCAAGATACAGTCGAGCGAGCACGGACAAAGGATTTTTCTATCCCCCTGCGACCAGCCGATCAAGCAGGTGCGCATCGCGTGGCGCTTTGATACCTCGTTTATGACCCAGGTCCTTGCCGACACGTGGGGCGTGGCGCTTGCCGATCTCGAGTGGCGGAGCCTGCCGCTCGAGCACGCCGCACAATGGTATTTCGCGGCATATGACGGTACGCACACGCACTGCTTTGGTGTCAAGACGGGTTGCAACAGCTTCTGCTCTTGGGAGATCACCGACGAGGGCGTGACGCTGTGCTGTGACGTCAGAAACGGTGGCGAGGGCGTGCTGCTGACCGATACGCTCCTTTGCGCCGAGACCGTTTACTACAAGAGCGTCGACGGACAGACGCCCTATGCCGCCTGCCAGACGTTTTGCCAAATGATGTGCGACAAGAGCTCCTACCCCGACCGCCCGATCTACGGCTTCAACACGTGGTACTACACCTACGGCAACATCACCAAGGCATCCGTTCTTGAGGATGCTCGGCTGTGCGCCAGACTTGCGAGCCGCGTGGGCGCAGATGCACCGCGACCCTTTATGGTCATCGATGACGGCTGGAACAGAAACAGAGGCGGCGGCTACAACGGCGGTCCCTTCGTCCCCACGGATGACTTTGGCGATATGGCAGAGGTCGCGCGCCAGATCCGCGAGATCGGCTGTGAGCCGGGTATCTGGGTGCGCCCCTTGGTGGTGCTGGAGGATCTCTGCCCCGACATTCCCGCAGAGTGTTATTCGGAAAACCAAGACTATCCCGACCGTGGCAAGGTGCTCGATCCCACCACCGAGGGCACACAGCGCTACATCCGCGAGCTGATCAGCGGATTGGTCAAGAGCGGCTACCGCCTGATCAAGCACGATTTCACCTGCCCCGATCTGATGGGTCTGGATTTTTTGGCACCCAACGTCACACGCGACGGTTGGCATTGGCACGACAAGAGCAAGACCAACGCGCAGGTGTGCAAGGAGCTCTATACGCTGATCCAAGAGGCGGCAGAGGGCGCGTACGTCATCGGCTGTAACATCTACAACCACTTGGCGGCGGGCATCCACGACATCGTGCGGAGCGGCTGTGATACCAGCGGTGAGCACTGGCATATCACGCGCGATTACGGTGTCAACACGCTCGCCTTCCGCACCTATCAAAACAGAGCCTTCTTTATGACCGACCCTGATTGCGCCGCCTTCACAAAGCACGTGCCGATCGAGCTGAATATGCAGTTTTCCGAGCTCATCGCGATGAGCGACCAAGCATTCTTCATCTCTGCCGCCCCCGACGTCTTGACACAGAGCGACGAGGAGCGGCTGATGGAGCTGTTCCGTCGGATCGTCCAAGGTGGCAGCGACCTTGAGCCGCTGGATTGGATGGAGCGCAGAGTGCCAAAGGCGTTCTACGCCGACGGACAGACGCGTCAATATGAGTGGGATGAGTGACGCTCCCACGGTCACACGCAAAAACACACGCCCCGACAGAGTCGCCAAGCTTTGTCGGAGCGTGCTTTTTTGATATCGCTCACGGTGTCACGAGCACGCAAAAAATCCCCATCTCGCGCGCCCCTCTGTGCATTTTGCTGTCCATCATTCGGCATATCAAAAAAGATCGATAAAAAAGTATCAATTGTTGACAAATATACTTTTATATTGTATAATTTTAATAAATATTATCCAACATAAGGCGCACCTTCGCCGGATCGTACACGAGCACTTCGACCTTGGCTTTGGGAGGCGGCTATTTTTATAACAAAAGGAGAGGCAAATGAAGATATTAGTTTGCATCAAGCAGGTGCCCGGCTCGAGCAACGTTCAGGTCGACCCCGTGACCGGCGTTCTGATCCGCAGTGGCATACAGAGTAAAATGAATCCGTACGACCTTTACGGCATTGAGACCGCACTCACGCTTGCCGAGAGGTACGGCGGCGAGGTCGAGGTCATCACGATGGGACCTCCCCCTGCCAAAGCGGTCGTCATCGAGGCGGTCGCGATGGGCGCGGCGCGCGGAACCGTTCTTTCCGACAGAAAATTTGCGGGCGCTGACGTGCTTGCTACGGCATACACCATCTCGCAGGGCATCAAGAAGTGCGGCGAGTACGATCTGATCATCTGCGGAAAGCAAACCACCGACGGCGATACCGCGCAGGTAGGTGCCGAGGTCGCGGAGTATCTTGGTCTTCCTAACGTTTCCAACGTGCTTTCGGTCGATGATCTCAAGGACGGCAGACTTTACGTTACGACGATGCTTGACAACAAGACGGTCAGACAGAGCGTATCCTTGCCCTGCCTGATCTCGACCGACGGCGATATCAACACGCCAAGACTTCCCTCCTACAAAATCAAGCGTGCGCTCACCGATGATGTCGTCCGCTTCCTTTCCTTTGCAGATTTTGACGATCAGGACGCCAACCACTATGGCTTGAACGGCTCTGCGACGCAGGTGGAGAGAATCTTCCCGCCCGAAAAGAATACCGAAAAGCACACGGTCGAGGGCTCGAGCGAGGAGCAGGCAGATCAGCTGGCCGCTCTCATCTCGCGCCTCAAGCTTATATAAGGAGGTCACTATGGGAAAACTTGTGATTCATCAAGAGCTCGTTCAAGCGCACAAGGCGCAGGACGTCGTCAAGCTCTGCCCCTTTGGTGCGATCTCCTATGAGAACGGCGCGCTCTCCATTTCCGCCGCCTGCAAGATGTGCAAGCTGTGCGCAAAGAAGAGCGGCGGCATCGTGACCTATGAGGAGGACGCTGTCACCGAAATCGACAAATCTCTCTGGCGCGGCATCTGCGTTTACGCCGACTGTCAGGGCGGTCAGATACACAGGGTTACATATGAGCTTTGCGGCAAAGCTAAAAAGCTTGCCGAGGTCACGAAGCACCCTGTATACGCGCTTCTCATAGGTGCCGACACAGCCGACAAGGCGAGTGAACTTCTTCACTACGGTGTTGACAAGGTATTCGTTTACGATGACGAAGCATTCCGCGATTTCAGAATTGAGCCTTATACTGCGGCATTCTGCGATTTTATAGACAAGGTAAAGCCCTCATCGATTCTCGTAGGTGCTACCGACCTTGGAAGACAGCTTGCTCCCAGAGTTGCGGCAAGATGC
>JAGBTR010000323.1 GCA_017631215.1 Clostridia bacterium
CGGCCGCCGACGGCACCGACGTAACCGTGATATAATCAAGCGCCTCCGCATTGACGTTGAGCGCGCGGGCAAACACGTCGCGCGAGAAGTAGTAGTCATTCCCGCACAGCGTAGCAACCGCCATTTCCTGCCGTGCCGCCAGCACGTGCAATGCGGGGCTGACCGCCTCCTCACGTCCGTTCGTCTCCTTTGCTCCTTTGGCACCGACCGCAAGACACGCCGCCATCACCGTTGCCAAGCAAAGTGCCGCACACAGCACCCGTCTGATTCGTTTCCGTCCCATAGCCCAAAACCGCCTTTCTCTCTTGCATTCAACTTGTACCACATCCTATGCAAGCGACGGGCGTACTATGCCTTGACCGTCCCCACTGACACAAAAAAAGAGCGGTTTCCCGCTCTTTTTTGATTCAAATGCCCAGCGAGAAGGATGCCACCTCAAAGTAGAGCATCAGCGACAGCGCATCGACGATGGTCGTGATAAAGGGGCTCGCCATCACGGCAGGATCGAGTCCGACACGCTTGGCAAGGATAGGCAACACGGTGCCGATCACCTTGGCAAGAATCACCGTCAGCACCAGCGACACACTAACCACGATCGCCACAAGCAGCTGAGAGAAGTCAAGCCGCAGATCGATGAGCAGCACCTTGACAAAGGTCGCCACGCCCATCGCCACGCCGCACCACAGCGACACGCGGAACTCCTTGAACAGCACGCGCCACACGTCGCCCAGCTCAATCTCGCCCAGCGACAGCGCGCGAATGATGGCAATCGAGGATTGGCTTCCTGCGTTACCGCCCGTACCCATCAGCATCGGCATAAAGGCGGTCAGAATGATCCAGTGACCGAGCGCGGCCTCGTAGTGCGTAATGATAGCACCCGTAAAGGTAGCGGACAGCATCAGAAGCAGCAGCCACGGAATGCGTTTTTTGAACGTTTCAAACACCGAGGTGCGTAGATAAGGCTTATCGGTCGGCGACATTGCAGCCATCTTTTCGATATCCTCGTTCGCCTCCTCGACCAGCACGTCGATCGCATCGTCGACCGTGACGATACCGACCAGCCTTCCCTCCTTATCGACCACAGGCAGTGCCAAGAGGTCATATTTGGAGATGGTGGCGGCAACGCTCTCCCGGTCATCGTGCGTCATAGCACTGACGATGTTGGTATCCATCAAATCCTCAAGCAACGCCCCCGACTCGGCAAACAGAAGATCGTTCAGATGAACGATACCCTCGAGGCGACGGTGCGCGTCGGTCACGTAACAGACGTAGATGGTCTCCTTATCCATACCCGTGCGGCGAATGGTCGCGACAGCCTCATCGCGCGTCATTGCGCGGCGCAGCTCGATAAACTCGGCCGTCATCACGCTTCCCGCGCTTCCCTCGGGATAGGAGAGGAATCGGTTGAGCTCGGCACGGGTCTCGGGTGTGGCCGCCTGAAGTAGCCGCTTGACCACGTTGGAGGGGATCTCGGACAGCATATCGACGGCATCGTCCACGTACAGCTCGTCGAGCATCACGCGCGCCTCGCGGTCGGTCATGCCTGTGATCAGCTGGGCTTGGATGTCACCGTCCAGCTCGGCAAAGATCTCGGCGGCGGTATCCTTTTTGAGCAATCGAAAAACATATGGTCGTCGCTCCTCGGGAAGATCCATTAAAAATTCTGCCACGTCGACGGGATTGAGCTCGTCTACGCGATGCATGAATTCTGAATATTGCTTGCAGTCAAGCAACGCCAGCAGCTCGTCGGCATCAAAGCCCACGCTCACAAGCTCCATTTCGTTTGCCATCGGACACACCTCCTCTTCTTTTCCGTTTTACACGTGCGCTACGCCGATCATCGGCATTGATGCAAAGGGAGGCCACGCAGTAAAAACACCGTGTGACCTCCTTTTCCGTCGTATAAATCAGTGATTAGCGATTGTTGATGATCTTGGTCAGCTCTACGGGATCAACGATCTTGCCATCGCGGTAAACGCGCATATTGCCCGATGCGATCTCGTCGATGAGGATGACCTCACCGTTGTTGTAGCCGAACTCAAACTTGATATCCCACAGCTGCAGACCCAGCGTAGCAAGATCGTCAGCCACGATCTTGGTGATCTGAAGCGTCTGTGCCTTAAGGCTATCGAACATCTCGGGCGTCATAATGCCAAGGGCAACCAGACCCTCGCCCGTGACCAGCGGATCGCCCTTCTCGTCGTTCTTGAAGGTACACTCAACGTAGCCACCCTCGAGAGGCGTGCCGTCCTTGATGTACTCACCGTAGCGACGGATGAAGCTGCCCGTTGCAACCAGACGGCAGATGACCTCGAGGCCGTTACCGCCCTGCGCCTTACCGAAGCACTCGGCAGGAAGAACCTCCATCGTTGCATTCTCGATATCAGCGGAGACGTAGTGCGTCTTGATGCCCGCCTTCTTGCACAGCTCGAAATAGTAGACCGAGGACTGCAGATTGGCCTTGCCGATGCCCTCGATGGTCAGACCGACACTGTTCTCACCGGGATCGAACACGCCGTCCTTGCCCGTGCAATCATCCTTGAACTTGAGCAGAACGTTGCCGTTTTCCAGCTCGTATACGTCCTTGGTCTTACCTTCATACAGCTTTTTCATTTGATAACTCTCCTTTATCTTGAAAAAAGATTACATCATATTTTATCACGAAATGCGGCGTTTGTATAGAGGTTTTTAAAAAAAAATTTAACTTTTTGCAAGTTTTCTTTTTTTGCCCCTCCCTCAACGCCGAAAAATGGCAAAAATAGCCAAAAGCCCCGACTCGGATGAGTCGGGGCTTGATTGGGTTTGCGTTCAGATCTTACTTCGCGTCGCGGTAAGCGATTGCGGAGAGACCGTAGTTGCGGATGCTGTGTACCAGGTCGACCAGCTCGGTGTTGCTTGCGTTTCTCATGCTGTAGAGATAGTTAACGAAGCTGTACTCAAGCGTCTGCGTCTCGCCGTTCACGGTGAGCGCGATGACGGAGGGCTTTTCAAAGTCGCATGCGTAGATCGCACCGACCTCGATGCTGTAAATGGTCATACCTGCCTGCGTAGCCTTGGAGGGCTTCTCGGTGGTTGCCGTGAATGCAACGGGCTTGCCGTCCACCGTAACGGTCACACGACCTGCCGCCACATCGTCTGCCAGAGCGGCAAACTCGACGTACTCCGTTGCCACGTTACCCAGCGTGAAGGTTGCGCTCGTGAAAGCACTGCCGTTGCTGATCGAGCCGGTCAGCTTCTTCTGATCAGCCTCTGTCAGCTCGCGGTTGGCACTTGCCTTGACCGTCAGATCGCGATTGACAAGGACGTCCTGCTTATAATCCTGATAGAGCTGTGCCTTAGCACCGTACTCCAGCAGGTCGGCAACCAGCTGCTTCAGCGCCGTTGCCTTAGCGGGAGCTGCGGATGCGAGCGTCTCATCGGCATACTTCAGCATATTCAGGCAGTACTGTCTGATGCTGTAGTTATCGACCACGTCGACCACCTCATCGCCATACGCAAGCGTTGCTCTGATGGTATCACCCATCATCTGAGGCGTGGTGTTGGTCAGCTTGAAGACGTACTTGCCGGGCGTCTGCGTTGCCTCACCCTGGACCGTCGTCAAAAGACCGGCCTGCAGGAAGGTCATCGTAGCCGTAGCGGCCTGATCCTCGGTCATATACGCATAGTAGTTGACGGTGATATCCGAGCCAAGCTCGACGTCAGCCGAGACGATCTTACCCTTCATCACGAAGCGGTTGCCGTTGGCTGTCGCATAGGCCTCAGCGGTCGAAGCTCCGTAACCGTAAATAACGGTCGAGGACGAGATGCTGTCCTTAGCGATCACGATCTTCTTATCGAGGAAGGTGATGCTGTTGAGCGTCAGCGTTGCCGACTCCGTGCCGTCCACGTTATCCTCGGGAAGAACGATGGCACCGTTCTCATCAAAGACCGCGCTGTGCTCGGGTGCAAACTTGTTGACGGGCTTACCCTCGTAGGTCGCAGGGACGATCACGTCAGCGCTCGTGCCCTCGTAGCCGACCACGGTGTAGCCATCGCCGTTATCCTCGTATACCAGACCCTCGGTGCCCACGACCGCAGCTGCCTTCTGATTCAGCGACAGCGTGTGCGAGCGCATGCTCTGGTTGGAGGGATGGTAGGATGCGTCGTGGTAAGGCGAGTAGTACTGGATATCCATCTTGCTGCCGTCTGCACTGAAGCGCAGGATACCGATCATACCCATACCGTGATCCTTGAAGTAGGTCTCGTCAACGTCCTGACCGTTGATCATGATCTGCGGAATGGTTTCGCCTGCAACGTTCGCATCCCAGCGAGCCAGGACGTGACCGTCGGTGGTCGATGCGTGACCGCAGAGCAGCATCTTGATGTTGGGGTTGTTATAGATCAAGTGCGTCCAGACGGGCTGCTCGGTGGTCTTGTCGCTCTGACCGTCATTGAGAATCGAGTTGCCGCTGAAGTGCCACTCGGTGCCCATCAGCTCGCCGATGTAGCCGCCGTGAGTAGCGTCCTCCTTGGTGTAGGTCATCCAGTGACCGCTGTATGCGGCGTTATCGTTACCGATGTAGCCGTGCGTGGTCAGAATGATGTTGTCGTCGGGATACATCTGAGCGATCTCGTTTGCCCAGTTGATCACGTGCACACGAGGATGGTACTCAAGCTGGAGGATCATCCAGGGTGTACCGTTCACGTTGAAGCGGTAGTAAGCGTTCTCGGTGGTGCTCAGACCGTAGGGATCCTTGAAGTAATCCACGAAATTCTGTGCACCCATGGTGGAGTGGATGTACTCCTCACCGAAGAAGGTGCGGTAGTTGGTGGTGTCGCGGATGGTCTGCGTGTTGCTCTTCCAAGGATAGTCGTGGTTACCGATCATATTGCTCCACGAAACCTTGTCGGAGAACATATTCCAAGCGAGCATTGCACGCTGGTACTCGTAAACGGTGTCGTTCCAGGTCGTATCGCCCGCACCGATGACGTGAATGATATTCTCGGTCTCGATGTTGCTGCTGATCCAATCACCGATCGCCAGCAGCTCGTCGGTGTAGAGACCCGTAACGAGGTTCTGGGTGTCGGGGATGAAGACGATGGAGTAGTAATCCTCTCCAATTTCCTCGGGGATCTGATAATCGAGATCCCAATCTTCGATACGAGAGCCGCGGAAGACGAGATCAATGTCGCTTGCCGACAGGTCGGGCTTGTTCTCAAGCACGTAGTCGATGCCGCCGACCAGCGTCCAAGCGCCGATCAGACCCTCGGTGGTTGCACCAAGACCGTTCTCGGCAGCGCCGAATGCTTCCTTATCAGCAATGCGGTGATCCTTGATCTCCTGCTGGGTGCGAACGTCGCTCCAGATACGGACGTCGGCGATCATACCCGTCAGCAAATTAGAGCCGTCCACGTCAGCGCCAACGGCAAAGCCGACGGTGGGCGTGATGGCGGATGCGCCGGTGGCATCGACGTAAGCGATGATCTCACCGTTTGCATACATAACGAACTGATTGCCCTCGGCATCGTAGGTCAGCGCAAGGTCGACCCATTCGCCCGTGACGGCGCAGTAGTTCTTGGCAACGAATGCCTTGTTGCCCCAGATGAAGCCGGGGTTACCATTGTAGTTGACGAACAGCGTGATGGGATTTTCATCCGTGCTGTCAGCCGTCGACAAGATGGTGTAGGTCTCGCTCAGATCGATCTCGGCAGCGTCAACAAGCGCGCCGTTCGAAATGGTCGAGGTCAGGCGGAAGTCTGCGAAGTAGACGTACTCGTCCTCAGGATTGTCATCCGTCAGGATACGCATGTTGCTCCAACGGACATAGTTGATATTATAAAGATCAAAGGTGGATTTTGCCGACATTTTGGAAAGCGGCATCTCGATGTAGTTCCAGCCGTCCTTCAGACCGCCTGCGAACAGCGTCTTATACTCAAGCTCTGCGCCATCGGCGTCGCCATCGCTGGTCAACTCAAAGTTGGGCATCTCGACAATGTCGGTCGGCACAAGGCTTGCATCCGGTACGTACATCCAGAAGGAGAATACCAGCGTATCAAGCGTGTCTGCGGTCGAAATGGAAGGAGGATTCATACCCTTACCCATGGAAACGTCAAAGCCGGCCTTCCAAGCTTCCTTGGTCTCGCCGCCCGTCGTTACGGTAGTTCTTCCATTTGCCGCAGGTGTGACCTTCATATAGACGGTACCGTCAGCGGGCTGCAGGGCATTTGTGCCGTCGTTCGTCCAGACGTTACCGAAGGTACGGACAGCCTTGTCCCAGTTGCCGTTCTCTACACCGAAGTTGACCAGCTCCCACGTCTCGTGACCGTCAATGATCTGATGGTCGGGCTCGTCGTGAGCAGCGATGAAGAACTCGGTGAAGTAGAGGTCAACCTCCTCGGTGGCAGCACCCGTCGTCCACAGACGCGTGTACTTCATGGGCTTATCCAGCGTGAAGGGTGTCTTACCGGCTGCAGCCTCCGTATAATCCGGTTTTCCCAGGGGAAGAACGATCTTATTCCAGCCCACCTGCAGATTGCTGAAGGCGGGATTGGTCTGATACCAGCAAAGCTCATAGTCATCGCCGCCGGTGTTACTCAACTCAAGATACCACTTCGTGCCATCCAGCTTACCCGTCGAGGTGTACAGCCAGAAGACCAGATCCAGGTCAGCCGTCGTGTAATCGCCCTTGGGAAGGATGAATTCCTTCATCCATGCGCCGTTAAGACCGACACGACCGCCGACAGGCACCGTACCGCCCTTCCAGGACAGACCGTAAGGCATATCGTACTGGACTGCTTCCACGGCAGAAATGGTGCCGCTCTTGGCCGTCATCTGATAGCTGCCTGCATCGGTACGAGGAGCGCCAGGTGCGCCCAGCGACCAGTATTCAAGGTCGAAAGCATCATCAACCGTGGGCAATGCCACGATGGACATTTCGGAGGCGTAGATGGTCACGTCCTTGGGCATGGTACCCGAGCTGATCCAACGAACGTAGTTGATGTTCTGCAGATTCAACTGACCGCTACGACCCGAGGGCGTGTTCAGCGGCAGAATGATGAGGTTCCAGCCGGGCTTAACGTTGGCAAAACCCGCGTGGGTATTCGAGAACATGGTCTCTTCCTTGTCCGAGGTACCCGAAGAGGTCAGCTCAAGCTGGAAGTAGCCTGCGGTGCCGGTGTTGACATCAGGATACTTACCTTCGCAACCGAGGCTGCCCGTCGAGGTGTAGAACCAGAAGACGAGTGCCAGATCCTTCTCGGTATAGCCTGCGGGAACGGAAACCGTGTTCATCTTCTTGCCAAAGAAGCCTACGCTACCGCCGCCCAGATTGGAGACGGCCATAATGGGATTGCCCTCTTCATCGGTCTCGCCGGTGGCATATTCATACTCATAGCCACCCATAACCGTACCGCCGATGTACTTGGTACCTGCGGGAATACCGTAGGTTGCCTCATCCTCTGCGGTGGCTGTACCCGTGGTGGGGTTCTTGCTATCATAGTATTTGCCGTCAACCGTTGCCGTCTTCGTTGCGGTACCGTCCGTCGTACGCATCGCGCCCGGCAGACCCAGCGACCAAGAGGTCACCTTATCCTCGGTTGCGTTCTCTTCCTCGGTCAAGGCAATGATCTTGAACGAGGTAAAGCGAAGCTCGTAGTCGCACGTAGCGAGGTAGTTCGCGCCCGTGTTACCATGAATTCGAGAAAAGTTGATGCTCGAAAGATCAATGTCTCCGCCGGCAACCGAAGCACTCGAGAAGGGCAGAACGATCTGATTCCAGCCTTCCTTCAAGTTGTTAAATGCGGCATTGTCCGTACCCCAGCAAAGCTCGTTGACATCACACTTACCCGAGCTGGTCAGCTCAATGTAAGAATACAGATTGAAAGGAGTGCCCGAAACCGAGGGCTTCCAGTATACCCAGAAGGTCAGCGCGAGGTCAGCCTTGGTGTACTTAGCCGGAATTTTTACGGCAGAGAATTTGTAATCGCCCGTACCGAAATAGCCGTCATTGGCCTCCGTATCCTTCGGAATAATGTAGGATTTGTAGGCGGTATCAACAGCAAGACCATCAACCGCCTCGCTTTCCGTGACAGCACCGGTGGTGGTAGTGATATAACTGTAACGACCGTTGGCCGGCAGACCAATCTCCCACATACCGTCGTACGCGACGATATCTGCATCCATCTTGATGCTTGCCTCGAAGGACGAGGGAGGCGTGGTCAGTGCGCTACCCATCTGAAGATAGGTATCGCTCTCGCCAAAGAGCGAGCCAACCTTGCTAAGATCGACACCGGTCACATCAACAATGGAAATCTCGTGGATCACCATGCTGGTAGCAACAGGGGCGTTCAGCGAGTAGAAGCGGAAATAG
>JAGBTR010000324.1 GCA_017631215.1 Clostridia bacterium
ATGTGCGGTCAAGATCCCCAAGCCTCGCATTTGCGTCAAGGGATTGGATTGTCACTTGTCGGGACTTGAAAATCTGGCACTTTCGCTGTATGAAGCAACGGGAGACAAGTCGCTTGTCGCCGCCTATACGCTCGACTTTATTGGCGAGACGCTGTGCGCGATCAGCAAAGAGGTGCGTGTACGGTATCCCGATATTCCCATGGTGTATGCGGGCGGCGTGATGAGCAACCGACGCATTCAGGCGATGCTGGGTGCTCGGTATGGACAGACCTATTTTTCCGAGCCGCAATTCTCGGCAGACAACGCCGCGGGCGTGGCCTTGCTGTGTCGGAGAGCATTGCGGAAATAATCAAAAAACGAGAGGAGATGAGCGTGTGGCTGAAGCGGTATTCAGTATATCCGAGATCAACGAATACGTCCGCATGGTGCTGGACGGCGACGCACGCTTGCGTCGCGTGTGGTTGCGTGGCGAGATCTCCAATTTCGTCAATCACTACAAAACGGGACATTTCTATTTTTCGCTCAAGGATGAAGCTTGCTCCATTCGTGCGGTCATGTTCCGAGGCAGCAATATTCGACTGACCTTTACTCCCGAGAACGGCATGAGAGTGCTGGCGTTGGGTGAGATCCGCTCCTATCCCCGTGACGGACAGACGCAGATCGTGGTCAGCGAAATGCAGCCCGACGGTGCAGGCTCGCTGGCTCTGGCTTTTGAGCAGACGAGACGAAAGCTGGAGGCGGAGGGACTCTTTGACGCCGCTCGCAAGCGGCCTCTGCCGACCTATCCGCACCGTATCGGCGTCATCACGTCGCCCACGGGTGCCGCCATTCACGATATCATCCGTATTACCTCGCGGCGGTATCCGCTCTGCGAGCTCGTCGTCTTTCCCGCCTTGGTGCAAGGCGAGGGAGCGGCCGAGTCGCTTCGCATGGGCGTTGACTTTTTCTCGGCCGTTGATCTGGTTGACGTGATCATCATCGGTCGCGGCGGCGGCTCGATGGAGGATCTTTGGGCGTTCAACGACGAGGGCTTGGCGCGCAGCATTGCGGCCTGCCGTCTGCCCGTCATTTCGGCGGTCGGACACGAATCGGACGTGACCATTTGCGATTTTGTGGCGGATATGCGCGCACCGACGCCGAGCGGCGCGGCGGAGATGGCGGTTCCCGACAGAAGCGAGCTTTATACGCTGCTCTCGGGGCTTGAGACCCGACTCCATCGCGCGATGGATGCGCGGCTGACACGCGCCCGTGAGGCGCTCGCGCTCCGCAAAAATCACCGTTTGCTCACCTCGCCGTACTCGCTCTTTGACGAGCGACGGATGCATCTTTGCCTGCGCGAGGAGAGAATGCAACGCGCGCTCGACCGTTTGATCGAGCAAAAGCGAGCGGCGCTTGGCAACCGAGCCGCCCGCGTGGAGGCGCTCAGCCCGTTGTCGGTGCTGTCGCGCGGCTATGCGATGGTGTCGGACGAGGCAAGCGGGACGATGCTGACCTCCGCCTCGGCGTTGACCGAGGGGCAGGGCGTAAGGCTGCGTTTTGCGGACGGCACCGCGACGGCCGAGGTGCGCTCGGTTGAGCAAAACGAACAATGCAAGGAGAATGAATGATGGCTACTGCAAATAAAGATAAGGCGCAAGAGGCGATGTCCTTTGAGGCATCTCTTGCCCGACTTGACGAGATTGTTGCCGCGCTGGAGCGCGACAGTGTGCCGCTCTCGGAGCTGATGAAGCTGTACGAGGAGGGCGTGACCCTTCTGCGCTCGTGCAACGAGCAGCTCGATACGGCAGAGCAGAGAGTCAAGCTGCTCAAGATGACGCCCGACGGAACGGCGATGACGTTGCAGGATTTTGACGAGGCGACCGAGGGGGAGGGGACTCCCGCCAAGTCGCGTCGTACGGCAAAAAAATCCTCGGAGGATAAGGGCGTATGAAGACGATCGAATCGCGCTTGCAGGAGAACGCCGCGCTGGTTGAGCAGGCGTTGCGTGCACGCACGGAAACGGTGACGAGCCTTGCTCTTCTTGGCTCGGATGACGCGCTTGCCACGCTTTTGCGTGCTGAGGATTACAGCTTGATGGCGGGTGGAAAGCGTATTCGCCCAACGCTTGCGATTGAGTGCTGTCGTGCGCTCGGCGGGGACGTTGAGGCGGCGTTGCCCTTTGGGTGCGCGGTCGAGATGATCCACACCTATTCGCTCATCCACGACGATCTGCCTTGTATGGACAACGACGATCTGCGCCGCGGTAAGCCAACCAACCACAAGGTGTTTGGCGAGGCAACGGCGATCCTTGCGGGTGACGGTCTTCTGACCGATGCCTTTTCGGTTGCTGTCGCCAATGACCGCGTCAGTGAGAGCGCAAGACTTGCCGCCGTTCGCATTCTGGCAGCTGCTGCGGGCAGCGCGGGTATGGTGGGCGGTCAGGTGATGGATATGGAGGGCGAGACGAGACGGCTTCCGCTGGACACGCTTCGCGCACTTCACGCGCGCAAGACGGGCGCGATGATACGCGCATCGGTTCAGCTTGGCGCACTGGCGGCGGGCTGTGAGGAGGGAAGCGCGGCTTGGCAGGCGTTGACGCTGTATGCCGACAAGATCGGTCTCGCTTTTCAGGTGGTCGACGATGTTCTGGATGCGACCGCCGACCCCGCGCTGCTGGGTAAGAGCGTGGGCAAGGATCAGAATGCCCAAAAGACGACCTTTTTGAGCTACTATTCGGTCGAGG
>JAGBTR010000325.1 GCA_017631215.1 Clostridia bacterium
CGTAGGGCGGTGCCTTGGTGCCGCCGTTCCAAAAGCAAAATACCCTTCATTGCGGCGGAAGCAAGCCCCCGCCCTACGACACGAGGGCCCGTGCGAACACACCGCCAACCCCCAATTTACATCTCACAAAACGCCTTCAGAATAGAAAGTCCCACTGCCCCGCTTTTTTCGGGGTGGAACTGGCGGCCGCAGACGTTGCCGCGTGCGACGGCGGCGGTCAGGGAGGCGCCGTATTCGGAGGTGGCGATGACCGATCCGTCGGTGTTTTTGCCATAGAAGGAATGAACGAAATAGACACAGTCGCCCTCGTTCAAATACTTGAACAGCGGGTGCTTGTCGCCCTCAAGGTGCAGGGCGTTCCAGCCGATGTGAGGGATCTTCAGCCCCGCGGGAATGACCTCGGAGATGGGTCTGACCTCGCCCTCGATGAGCCCGAGTCCCTCGTGCTCGCCGTACTCGAAGCCCTTTTCAAAGAGCAGCTGCATACCAAGACAAATGCCCATCAGCGGCTTGCCCGTCGCGGCCAGCTGCTTCATAAAATCAAACAAACCGCTCTCGCGCAGCTTGTCCGCCGCGTCGCCAAACGCGCCCACGCCGGGCAAAATGATGTGATCGGCAGCAGACAACGCGTCCTTGTCGCTCGTCACGATCGCCTCGACGCCGATCGCGGCAAACGAGCTTTTGAGCGAGAACAGATTGCCGACGCCGTAATCAACGATCGCGACCATCAGAGTACCCCCTTGGTCGAGGGCAGCTCGTCCTTGTGCGCCTCGTCGATGGCAACCGCCGCACGGAGCGCGCGCGCCGCCGCCTTGAACGCGCCCTCGATGACGTGGTGCGAGTTCGACCCCGCCAGCGTCCTCAAGTGCAGATTGCACTCACACTTGCGCGAAAAGGCGAGCCAGAACTCCTCGACCAGCTCGGTGTCAAAATCACCCACGCGGGAGGTGGGGATATCGAGCGCGAAGCCGAGGTAGGAGCGACCCGACAGATCGACCGCCGCAACGATCAGCGCCTCATCCATAGGCAGGATGATCGAGCCGTAGCGCGTGATTCCCTTTTTGTCGCCCAGCGACTCGGCAAACGCCGCGCCCAGCACGATGCCCACGTCCTCGACGGTGTGGTGGTAGTCCACCTCAACGTCGCCGTGGCAGGTCACCGACAGATCGAAGCCGCCGTGCTTGGCGAACAGCGTGAGCATATGGTCGAGAAAGCCACAGCCCGTGGCGATCTCGCTCTTGCCGCTACCGTCAAGACAAAGCGACAGCGTGATGTCCGTCTCGGCGGTGGTGCGGGTAATATTGGAAGTTCTCATATTTTACCTCCGAAGATTTTTGATTTGTTGTAGGAGCAGATAACCGTCGGAAGGCCCCCTCCGAGAGGGGGCTCCCGCGTAGCGGGTGGGGGAGAGTGCGTAACTTTGGCGAATGGCTTTGATAAAAGAGAGAGGCCTTCATGCTCGCACTCTCCCTCCGTCACGGCTCACGCCGTGCCACCTCCCTCCCGGAGGGAGGCTTGCATACGCTGTCCGTCGGGCAATCACTCCAAGATCTCGTCGATCGTCTTGATCAGCGCCTCCATCTGCTCGCGCGAGCCGATGGTGATGCGGGCATAGTCGCGGATGCGCTCGGACGTGAAGTGGCGGACGAGCACGCCGCGCTTTTTCAGCTCGGTGTAGAGATACTCGCCGCTGACCGACGGGTGCTTGGCAAAGACGAAATTGGTCTTGGAATCGGTCGTCTCAAAGCCGCGCTTTTTCAGCTCGGCGACCGTCCATTCGCGGTTCGCCATAACGGTCGCGCAGTTGCGGCGGGTGTAGTCCTCGTCGCACAGCACGCCCAAGCCCGCCGCCTGCGTCATCGTGTTGACGTTGTAGGGGTTGGTCGAATAGCGGATGGTGTGCAGGTCGGCGATGAGCGACTTGCAGCCGATGCCAAATCCCAGTCGACCGCCCGCGAGCGAGCGCGACTTGGAAAAGGTCTGGGTCACGAGCAGATTGTCGTATTTCTTGATCAGCGGCACACAGCTCTCTGCTCCGAAATCGACGTACGCCTCGTCCACGACCACGACGTTATCGCGGTTGTGAAGGAGAATCTGCTCGATCTCGCCGCGCGAGAGCGCAATGCCCGTCGGCGCGTTGGGGTTGGCAATGACGACCAAGGCGCGACCGAGGTCGAAATAGTCGGCAATATTCAAGGTAAAATCTTCACGGAGCGGCACCAGCTGATACGGCAGACCGCTGCGGGCGGCAAAGACGGGATAAAAGCCGTAGGTGATGTCGGCAAAGACGGCGGGCACGTCCGCGTCGCAAAACGCCTGGAAGGCAAAGTCCAGCACCTCGTCCGAGCCGTTGGTCACAATGACCTCGTCCGACTCGACGCCGTACAGCGCGGCCAGCTTGTCGGTCAGCGCGCGGGAGGTCGGATCGTTGTAAAGATGCAAGCGCTTCGCCGCCTCCGCTGCCGCCGCGATGGCCTTCTCGGAGGGGGCAAAGGGCGACTCGTTGGTGTTGAGCTTGTTATACTGCATATCGCGCGGCTGCTCGCCCGGTGTGTAAGGGGTCAGCGCGCGCAGCTTCTCGCTTTGAAAACGGCTCATTCTTCATCCTCCAGACGAACCACCGCGCTCTTGGCGTGTGCGGTCAGTCCTTCCTGCTTGGCAAAATACTCGACGTCGTAGGCGACCTTCTCGAGCGCCTCGCGGGTGAAGTAGGTGTACTGTGTCTTTTTGACGAAATCGTCAACCGACAAGGGGCTCGAAAATCTCGCCGTGCCGCTCGTGGGCAGCGTATGGTTGGGGCCTGCAAAATAATCGCCCAGCGCCTCGGGGCAGTTGCGCCCCATAAAGATGGAGCCCGCGTGGCGGATGCTGTCCAGATAGTCAAACGGCGCGTCGACGCACAGCTCCAGATGCTCGGGCGCGATCTCGTTGGCGATGTCGATGGCCACACGCAGGTCGTCCGCGACGATGATCTTGCCGTTGTCGTCAATGGACGCGCGGGCGATCTCGGCACGCTCCAGCAGCGGGATCTGACGCTCCAGCTCGGCGCTGACCGCCTCGGCAAGCGCTGCCGAATCGGTCACCAAAACGGCACTTGCCAGCTTGTCGTGCTCGGCCTGCGAGAGCAGATCGGCCGCCACGTGACGGGCGTTGCTCTTGCCGTCGGCAACGATGAGGATCTCACTCGGTCCTGCGATCATATCGATGGAAACGACACCGTACACCTGCCGCTTGGCCTCTGCCACGTAGGCGTTGCCGGGGCCGACGATCTTGTCCACGCGCGGCACGCTCTCGGTACCGTATGCGAGGGCAGCCACCGCCTGCGCGCCGCCCATCTTGAAGATGCGGTCGATGCCCGCGACGCGAGCCGCCGCCAAAATGACGGGATTGACCTTGCCCTCGGCATTGGGGGGCGTGACCATCACGACCTCGCGCACGCCCGCGATCTTGGCGGGAATGGCGTCCATCAGCACGGTCGAGGGGTAGGCCGCCGTGCCGCCGGGGACGTAAAGACCCGCGCGGTCAACGGGAATGACCTTTTGCCCCATCACCACGCCCGGCGTTTCGTCGTCGTTGATGATGAAGCTCTGTCTGACCTGCTTCTCATGGAATTTGCGAATGTTTTTGGCCGCTTTTTCGAGGATCTCGATGAATTTGGGATCGACCGATGCGACCGCCTCGTCGATCTCCGCCTCGGTGACGGCAAGGCACGTCAGCTTGGCACGGTCGAATTTCTCGGCGTACTCGTACAGTGCCGCATCGCCACGCTCGCGGACGTTACGGATGATGTCCGTGACCACGTCCTCGACGCGCACGGTCGGCTCGACGCGGGCAAACAGCTCGCTGTTTTTGACCTCGCCGTATTTCAGAATCTTGATCATTACTTTGCTCCTACTTGCTGATTGATCTCGCTGACGATGCGATCGATCGCCGCGCTCTTGAATTTGAAGTTCGCCTTGTTGGCGATCAGACGGGCGCTGATGGGCAGCACGTCCTCGATGACCGAGAGATCGTTCTCCTTGAGCGTCGTTCCCGTCTCCACGATATCAACGATGACGTCGGACAGCCCCAGAATGGGCGCGATCTCGATCGAACCGTTGAGGTGGATGATGTCAATATCTCTGCCCAGCGACGCATAGTGCCGACGGGCGATGTTCTCAAACTTGGTCGCCACGCGCAAGGTGCGGGTGGGATCGTCACGGAAGCCGTTTTTGGCGGCGACCGCCATTTTGCACACGCCCATACGCAGGTCGGCCAGCTCGTAAACGTCGGGCTTGTACTCGAGCAAAATATCCTTGCCCGCCACGCCGATGTCGGCCGCGCCGCGCTCGACGTAGATGGCCACGTCACTCGGCTTGACCCAGAAATAGCGCACGCCCGCCTCGGGGTTTTCAAAAATGAGCTTGCGGTTTTGCTCGCGGATGGAGGGGCAAGCGAAGCCCGCTCTCTCAAAAATATCATAGACCTTCTCGCCAAGTCTTCCCTTGGGGAGAGCCACGTTCAGCATATCACTCACAGCACTTGTCTCCTCTCAGATCGACCAGCTCGCGGTAGCGCAGCCCGTCCGTCAGCTCACGAAGCGCCAGCGCACGCTCGCCTGCGCTCACACAAGCGGCCACGGCGGCACTGACGCGCGCGGTCGGGGTGGTCGCGTCATACAGCACGACGGTGTCCACGTCGTATTCGGCAGGCGGCTCGTTCAGCCCGTCGAGCAGGTCAAGATAGACCGCAAAGCCGATGGCGCTCTGCCGCTTGCCCATTTTGTGCATCAATCCGTCATAGCGACCGCCCGACAGAATACGGGTCGGCACGCCCTTGATATAACCGCGGAAGACGATGCCGTTGTAATAGTTCATATCGTTGATCAGCGAAAAATCAAGGCGGAGCTGTGCGCCAAAGCCCTCGGTCTCCAGCTGACCGATCGCATCGTACAGCTCATCCATCGCCCCCTTGACATTCGGGCAAGCGACGCTCAGCGCATCCAGCTGTGCACGAACGCTCGACGGCGTTCCGCTCACGGCAACCAGCGCGCAAAGCAGCTCGACGCTCTCGTTATCCCAACCGCACGACGCGCACAGCGCGCGGATGTCGTGGGTGTTTTTCTCTGCCAAAAAGCGGAGGAGCTCGGCACGCATCGCGCCCTCAGCCCCCACCGAATCCAGCAGATGCGAGACGACGTCCAGATGCGACACCTCCAGCACGAACTCGGGCGACAGCGCATCCAGCGAGCGCGCGGCCAGCGACAGCACCTCGGCCGTGCAGTAGGCATCGATCTCGCCCATACACTCCAGACCCACCTGCGTGATCTCGCGGAAGTCGTGCGAGGCGGCGGCGGTGCGGTAGACGTTTTCATTATAATAGACCTTCTTCACGCCCGCGGTGTCGCGGCTGTTCTTAACGATGGACAGCGTCACGTCGGGCTTGAGGGCGAGAAGGCGCCCCGTGGTATCGGTCAAGGTGATGACGTGATCCGAAATGAGAAAGCTCTTGTTTCGGACGTACAGATCATACTCCTCGAATTTGCTCATTTTATACTGCGAATAGCCGTGTGCGCGGTAGAGGGCGCGCAGGGACAGCACGGCACGCTCGGCGCGACCGCAGAACAGCTCGTTTGATTGCATCATTGCTCCTCTCCGATCTTTTCCAGCACGCGGCGGTAGCCCTCACCGTAGTTGAGGCATTTGTTGACACGGCAGATGGTCGCCGTGCTTGCGCCCGTGGCGGTCGAGATCTCCTGATAGTTGCGCCCCTCGGAAAGCATCATAGCGACGCGGAAGCGCTGGGATATATCGCGGATCTCCTTGATGGTACAGATATCCTCGAAAAATAGTTGACAATCCTGCTCGGTCTCCAGTGCGAGAAGGGCACGCGAGAGGGCGAGGAAGTCCTCGTGTTCGGTCGGTTTCATTTGGATTACACCTTTCTTTTGATTTCAGACTTTAGTATTTTACCACGCTAAAGCGCTAAAGTCAATAGGGGTGGGGAAGATTTTGGAAAGAAAGTGTGGGAATTTTGTTAAATTTTCTTTTTACGCTCACACTGCGCCCTTCGGGCGCGCGTTCGCGGGAGGATTTTTGATGTTCATTTTTCGCCCCGCGGCAAAAAACGAACCAAAAAAGCGCGCCAAAGGGCACTGCCCTTTGGAATCCCGTTTCCGTCTGCGCGCTATGTTCCGCTGCGCTCCACCGCGCTTGCGGAATGTCAGTTTGGCGAAAACTCCTCCATCTTGGCGGCATAATCGCACCGCCAAGATGGGTGTGGCTCGGGGTGCGATGCCCTTCTTTTGGCGAACTCGCCGCCCGCATAACAAAAATGGGGGAGTACGGATAAAACCGTTCTCGAAAACGGCGGGGGAATGAGGCTCCCTCCGAGAGGGGGCTCCCGCCGAAGGCGGGTGGGGGAGAGTGCGCGACAAGAGAATTTTTGCTTTCAATTCGCCAAGCAACTCCGAGGCTACCCCTTGGGGTAGGGGGGGGGGACTGAGCAATATTCGCGAAGCGAATTTGCACCGAGCGAAGCGAGGAGAGCCCCAAGGACGCATAGAAGTTGCTGCGCCGACGAGGCACTCACGAACGGTTATGCCTCGACCATTTTTTAAGTTTTTTGGGGTGCAGGGGGCTTTTTTTCAAAAAAGCCCCCTGCATCGTCCCCCGTCCCCCCGCCCTCACTCACCCAGCAGGCGGAGGGCGTTTTTGGAGGCGATCATTTGCTTTTCCTCGTCGGTGAGGGGGAGGCTCATCAGGGCGTTGACCTCATCGACGGGATCCCAGACGGGGAAATCGGTACCGAAGAGAATGCGATGCACGCCGTAGGCGCGGATATAGGTCACGACCTGCTCGGGTGGCATAAACATCATCGAGCTGGAGATGTCGAGGTAGCAATTGGTCGAGAGGAGCGCCTCAAGAGCCGCGTCCCAGAGCGACCAGCCGCCCAGATGCGCGGCGATGACGGTCAGCGCGGGAAAGCGGTCGATGGCGCGCCGCAAATGGCGCGGGTGCGAGAAATCGCGCTGTCGGTCGCCGCAGTGGATGAGCACGGGCAACCCCAGCTCACAGCACTTCTCGTAGACGGGAAACAAGCGCTCGTCGTCGCTGTTGCACATCTGCATATCGGGGTGGAGCTTGAGCCCCTTGAGCCCCGAGGCACGAATGAATTCAAGCTCGGCACACACGTTCTCCATATCGGGATGGATGGTGCCAAAGCCGTAGAATTCGGGGTGGGCGCTCACCTGCGCGGCGGTGTTCTCGTTGATGTGACGGACACCCGTCGGGTGGGTCGCCACGGGGTGCAGCACGTAGCGCGAGATGCCCGCCGCCCGTCCGCGTGCAAGCAGGCAGTCGACCGAGCCGACAAGCTCGGTGTCAAGACCGTAAAAGGTGCAGGTCGCACGCGTTGCCTTCTCGGCCACATGGTCGGGATAAACGTGCGCGTGAAAATCGAGGATCTCCATGGCGCGGTCGGCTTACTCCTCGATGGCGATGCACTCGATCTCAACGCCTGCGCCCTTGGGAATACCCGCCACCTGCACGCAGGAGCGCGCGGGGTAAGGAGCGCGGAAGAAGGACTCGTAGACGGCGTTGACGCGGGGGAAATCGGCAAGGTCGGCAAGGAAAACGGTCGTTTTGATGACCTGATCCATATGGAGCCCTGCGGCGAGCAGGACGTTTTTGAGGTTGGTCAGTGCCTGCTTGGCCTGCTCCTCAATGGACTCGGGCATCACGCCCGTAGCGGGATCGACGGGAATCTGTCCCGAGACAAAAACCATATTGCCCGAGCGAAGCGCCTGCGAGTAGGGGCCGATGGCGGCGGGCGCGTGGGGGGTGGAGATTTGTTTCATTTTTATATACCTCGTTTGCTAAAATATTGATGATAACGATAGTGGCTAAATAAAGGGGTTAGCGGGGAGATAGGGGAAGGCTAAATTATATACATCTTCTCCCCCTTTACCCTCACACTGCCGCTCCGCGGCGCGTTCGGGGATCGCTTATCTTCATTCTTTGCCTTGTGGCAAAGAACGAAGCAAGAAAGCACACCAAAGGGCTCTGCCCTTTGGATTCCCGTGGTGCTAGGCTGAAGCTATCGATATTTCCGCCCCGAGGCAAAAATGTTTGTCAACATTTTTCCTCGGTTGCGAAAATGATTGTAGGCTATCGAGAAAGCGCGTCGGGAAATCCAAAG
>JAGBTR010000326.1 GCA_017631215.1 Clostridia bacterium
CGATCTGACGCGGCGTATGGCGACCTACGTTCTGCGTGGCGGTGTCTTTGGCGACACCACCAACGTCGTCGCGGTCCATCAGGCCCGAGGCGAGAGCCGCCTGCGCTATGCGCTCCATCGCGTCTTTATGCCCTACGACCTGCTGTGTCACGCCTATCCGTCACTGCGCGGTCGCAGATATCTGACCTTTTTCTATCAGCTTCACCGCATCGCGCGTGCGGTCCTTCGGGGCAAGCTGCGCGGCGGCGTGCGTGAGCTGAGCACCAACCAAACCATCGATCAAGCGCACATCGACGCCACGGCGCGCCTGCTTGCCGAGCTGGAGATCACGCCGACACACCCCACCGAGGAGGAACAATAACAATGGTACGTTACGATCAATTCAACACGACCCCCGACCACGCCTACAACATTGCCCGCGCGCTGCGCTACTGTCACGAGACGGGCGCGGACGGTCTGTGCTTCGACAAGGATGAATACCGCATCCGTGCGGCGCTGGCCTCCGAGGCGGTGCTGGCGATGTCCAACCACGGCGACCCCGCCCTCAAGCGTATCTGCTTTTTGCTCCGTGGCTTCAAGGACTTCACGCTGGACGGCGGTGGCTCGACCTTTATCTTCGAGGACATCGTCCAGCCGCTGGCGATGCTCGACTGCGAGGGCGTGACGGTGCAGAATATGACCTTTTTGTCGCTCGAGACCAAAAACGCGCAGGCCGAGATCGTGCGCGCCGAGGGCAATTGGATGGACCTTCGTTTGTACGAGGGCACCAAGTATTTCATTTCGGACGGCGACCTCAAGATCGGCGAGGATGAAAAGGAGCCCCAGTTCGTCTTCTATTTCGACGAGTACGACGCCCAGACGGGCTGGTTCGTCGAGAAGCACGCCGAATATATGGCACGCACGCGCGACGGCGGTATTTTGCCGCACCTGACCTTCTCGCTCTGCGAGGACGGCTGTATCCACGTCGAGGGGCTTCGCCGCGCCTTCACGGCGGGCAACCGCGTGGTGCTGGGCACCGAGTCGCGTTGCATTGCCAATATGCTTGCCGACCGATGCGTCAACACGACGGTGCGCGGTGTGACGGTGCTCAGCGGCATCGGTATGGGGCTCATCGCCCAGAATTGCGATGGCGTCGAGGTCGACCGTATGGCGACCCGCATCGCCGAGGGACGGCTGTTCAGCATCAACTCGGATGCCACCCACTTCGTCCATTGCAAGGGACTCATCCACGTGCACGATTGCCATTTTGAGGGTCAGCACGACGACGCCATCAACGTCCACAGCATCTATCTCAAGGTGGTCGAGAAGCGCGAGCGCTCGGTCATCGTGCGCTATATGCACCCCGAATCGCGCGGTATCGGCATCTTCCACGCTGGCGCACTGGCGGCGGTCATTGACCCCGCGACGCTGTTCTCGCGCGGTGAGCTTGCCGTCGAGGACGTGATCGAGCTCAACGTCGACAACACCGAGATCGTCTTTGCCTCGGGGACGGATCTGTCCATCATCCAGGACGGCGATTGCCTGCACGAGACGAGCTATCACCCGACCGTCGTGTTTGAGCGCAACGTGATGCTCAACAACCGCGCGCGCGGTGTTCTGCTTGACGGCGGCGCGGACTATACGCTTCGCGACAATCTCTTCCGCACGCCGGGTCCTGCCGTCCGCTTTGGCGGCGAGGCGTCGTACTGGTACGAGACGTGCGGCGGCGAGACGGTGCTGCTTGAAAATAACGTTTTTGACAACTGCGCTTATGCGGGCTGGGGACTTGAGGTCATCGGCGGACGCAGCTATCCGCACGCCGACGGACAGTACATCCACGGCGCGCTGACCGTGCGCGGCAACGTTTTCCGCAATTGCAAGCACCCCTTGGCGGCACTGTACGGCTTCTCGTCGGTCACGTTCGAGAACAATACCTTCGAGAATTACGCCGCCCCGACCGTCAAATGCCACAACTGCGGCAAGACGGTGCTGCAGAAAGAGGTTGAATAAGCGATGAGGGATATACAGAAAAAAGATAAGCTCTCCCCCCGCCTGCTGTGTGCGCTGACCGTCTTTTCGCTGATGGGTCAGATCGCGTGGGTGGTGGAGAATATGTACCTCAACGTCTTCATCTATAAGATGTTCCACGCGTCCGCCGCAGACATCTCCGCGATGGTCGCGGCCCGTGCGGTCGCGGCAACGCTGACGACGGTGCTGATGGGCGCGCTCTCCGACCGCGTGGGCAAGCGCAAGCTTTTTATGTGCGGTGGCTATATCCTTTGGGGTGTGTCCATCTTCAGCTTTGTCTTCATCCGCCTGGACGTCATCGAGGCGATCGTCCCCGCGACCGTGTCTGCGGCCGCTGTGGGCGTGTCGCTCGTCATCGTGATGGATTGCGTGATGACCTTTTTCGGCTCGACCGCCAATGATGCCGCCTTCAATGCCTGGTTGACCGACTCAACGAGCGACGGCAACCGCGGTGCGGCCGAGGGCATCAACGCGATGATGCCGCTTGTCGCCATCCTGTGCGTGTTCGGCGGCTTTATGGCCTTCAATCTGGACGAAGGACAGAGCTGGGTCTATATCTTCTCCATCATCGGCGCGCTGACGCTCGTTGTGGGCGTGGTGGGACTGTTCCTCATCAAGGAGCCGCCCATCAAGCGCAGTGAGATCCCCTACTGGCAGGGCATCGCCTACGGCTTCCGTCCGTCGACGGTGAGTGCCAACAAAACGCTCTACCGTGCGCTCGTCACCTTCGTCATCTTCAATATCTCCATCCAGATCTTTATGCCCTACCTCATCCTCTACTACGAGGTGTCGCTGGGTATGAGCAACTACGTCTTCATTATGGCGCCCGCCATCGTGCTGGCGTCGGTGGCGACCTTCTTCTGGGGCAGAGTGTACGACAAAAAGGGCTTTCTCGGCTCGACGTTGCCCGCGCTCGTCGCGCTGTGTCTGGGTTATATCGTGCTGGCACTGTTCAAGAGCACTGCGCCCGTCTTCATCGGCTCGCTGCTGATGATGTGCGGCTACCTGTGCGGTATGGCGGTGTTCGGTGCGCTCGTCCGCGAGCTGACCCCCGCGGGGCGCTCGGGTATGCTGCAGGGCGTTCGCATCTGCGCGCAGGTGCTGCTGCCGGGCGTCATCGGCCCCTGGATCGGCAAGACGGTGCTGCGAAACGCCGAGGTCATCGTCAACAATGACGGCACGACCTCCTTCATTCCCAACGATGGCATCTTTTGGGCGGCGCTTGTCGCGGTGCTTCCCGTGCTGTTGCTTGTCTTTTGGATCGGACAGACAAAGCCTCCCCGCACCGTCTCGCTGAGTACACCCTTTGAGGCAGATATGGGCGAGACACCGTGGCAGGACTACCCCCGCCCCCAAATGAAGCGCGACTCCTATCTGTGCCTCAACGGCCGCTGGTCGCTGTCTGTCACGCGCGACGGGGC
>JAGBTR010000047.1 GCA_017631215.1 Clostridia bacterium
ATGATGAAGCAACAGAATTCCTGGAATTGCGCAATAGAGTCCTCGGCGAAATCAACCAAGACTACAGTGATTTTCAAGAGAGCGGATATACGACACCGCTTGCAGCAGAGGAAGAGGAACCCTACAAGTAACACTTTTCCGCACACAACACCCAAGACGACAGAAGGCCCTCTTTGGAGAGCCTTCTGTCGTCTTACATATATCAGGTTCTTTTCCCGATCCTGGATACCCGCCTTGACACCTCAAAGTTCCTTGGCCAGATAAGGCGCTGTGTGCCCTACTCCTTTGGCAGCGACCTCCTCGGGAGTACCGGTGGCCATTACCTGACCTCCGTCACGTCCGCCCTCGGGGCCCATATCAATGATGTAATCGGCCATCTTTATGACATCAAGGTTATGCTCGATTATTATCACAGTATTACCCTTGTCAACAAGACGGTTCACCACCCCCATAAGCACGCGGATGTCCTCAAAATGCAATCCCGTGGTAGGTTCATCAAGCAGGTAAAGGGTCTTGCCTGTATCACGTTTGGAGAGTTCCGTTGCAAGCTTAACGCGCTGGCTCTCGCCACCCGACAACGTCGTCGATGGCTGGCCAAGCTTTATGTAACCCAGACCTACATCCTGCAACACCTTTATCTTGTTGAGTATAACAGGGACATTCTCAAAGAACTCCACCGCCATATTTATTGTCATGTCAAGAACATCGGCAATGGACTTTCCCTTGTAGCGCACCTCGAGAGTCTCGCGGTTGTAACGCTTGCCATGGCACACCTCGCAAGGCACCATCACATCGGGCAGGAAGTTCATCTCCAGTGTCTTGTATCCGTTACCGCTGCAAGCCTCGCAACGACCACCAGTCACATTGAACGAGAAACGCCCGGGCTTGTAGCCACGAATCTTGGCCTCAGGGAGGTCGACGAAGAGGTTACGGATATCGGCAAACACACCTGTATATGTAGCAGGGTTTGAACGTGGGGTACGTCCAAGCGGCGACTGGTCAACATCTACTATCTTGTCTATATACTCAATGCCCTCTATCCTGTCATATGGCAACGGCTCACGCAAGGCACGGTAGAAATGCTTTGCCAGGATTGGCTGAAGGGTGTCATTTATGAGTGATGACTTACCGCCACCCGATACTCCGGTCACGCATATGAGCTTGCCCAATGGGAACTCCACATCAACGTTCTTGAGATTGTTGCCACGCGCACCGAAGATCTTTATCGAGTGTCCGTTGCCCTCGCGACGCTCTTTGGGAACGGCGATGCGCTTTCTCCCCGACAGATACGCACCCGTCAGCGAGTCCTCGTTGGCCATCACCTCTTCGGGTGTTCCCGCCGCCACAACGTGACCGCCGTGGATGCCCGCGCCTGGGCCGATGTCGATGAGATAGTCCGCTGTTCGCATGGTCTCCTCGTCGTGCTCAACGACAATGACGGTATTGCCCAGATCGCGCAGCTTTTGCAGCGTGGCGATGAGCTTTTCGTTGTCGCGCTGATGCAGACCGATGGACGGCTCGTCCAGAATATACAGCACGCCCATCAGCGACGAGCCGATCTGGGTGGCCAGACGAATGCGCTGTGCCTCGCCGCCCGACAGCGTGCCTGCCTTGCGCGAGAGCGTCAGGTAGTCCAGACCGACACTGCGGAGAAAGCCGAGGCGGGCACGGATCTCCTTGAGGATATCGCGGGCGATGGTCTGCTCGGTCTCGTCGAGCGAGAGTGCGTTGACAAAGTCGAGCGCCTCACCGACCGAAAGATCGCAAAAATCCGCAATGCTCTTGCCGCCGACGGTGACCGCCAGCACAAGCGGCGAAAGTCTTTTGCCCTTACAATCCGGACACGGCGCATCCTCGACGAATTGCTCGTAATAATCGCGGTTCATTCCCTGCGTCATACGCATACGGATCATCGGAAGAAGACCGTCGAAGCGCACGACCTGGTGATGCTCCTCGCCGCCGAAATAACGGTGAATGTCGTATTTTTCGTCGCCCGTGCCGTTGAGCAGCACGTTCATCGCCTCGGGGGTGAAATTTTCAAGCGGCGTGTCCAGATCGAAGCCGTAGCGTGCGCCGACCGCCGAAAAGAGCGGACCGTTCCAGCTCTCCTCCTCAAGCGACTTAAAGCCGTTGACGGCAATGCCGCCGTCGTGCAGTGACAGCTCCATACGGGGGAGGATCTTGGCGACCGACAGGATCTGCATATCGCCGATGCCCGCGCACTTGGGGCAAGCACCTGCGGGGTTGTTGAACGAAAACATACGCGGCTCAAGCTCACCGACCGAAATGCCGTGCTCCTCGCAGGCATAGGACTGCGAGAAGGTCAGTTCCTCGCTCTCACCCTCGCGCGGCACCGTCACAACGGTCAGATGTCCGTCGGCGGCGTGCAGTGCGTTCTCGACCGAGTCGCCAAGACGCGAGCGGATGTCGGGGCGCAGGACGAGGCGGTCGACCACGATCTCGACCGTGTGTCGCTTGTTCTTATCCAGCCCGATGTCCTCGGACAGCTCGTACAGATTACCGTCCACGCGCACGCGGACGTAGCCCGACTTGCGTGCGTCGGCAAACACCTTTTCCTGCGTTCCCTTCTGAGCGCGCACGACGGGAGCGAGCACCATAAAGCGCGTGCCCTCGGGCAGTGCCATAATGCGGTCGATGATCTGATCCACGCTCTGCTGACGGATCTCCTTGCCGCAAACGGGACAATGCGGGATACCGATGCGGGCGTAGAGCAGACGCAGATAGTCGTAGATCTCGGTGACCGTGCCCACCGTCGAGCGCGGGTTTTTCGAGGTCGTCTTCTGATCAATGGAAATGGCGGGGGAAAGCCCCTCGATCATATCGACGTCGGGCTTGTCCATCTGTCCGAGAAACATACGGGCATACGAGGACAGCGACTCGACAAAGCGGCGGTGTCCCTCGGCGTAGATGGTGTCAAACGCCAAGGACGACTTACCCGAGCCCGACAGTCCCGTCAGCACGACCAGCTTGTCTCGCGGGATGGAAACGTCGATATTTTTTAGATTATGGACGCGAGCGCCCTTGATCACAATGGAAGATTGCATATTGCTCCTTATCAATCGAAAAATTATTCGGCAAGACCGCGTGCCGCCGCGGTCAGCTCATCGGCAAAATAGCCGCGCGCCTTGTAGATCTCCTTGATCTCCTCGGGCGTCAGTTGACCGTCCGAGATGGTCGTGTGCGTGTGCATATTGGCCTTGTAAAAGATCCCCTTCTCGGGCAACAGATACTGCTTCATCGGTATATCTCCTTTTATGATTTTCCCGCGCGCAGCCGCGCGATCTCATCACGCAGATACGCCGCCTTTTCAAATTCAAGCTGTCTTGCCGCGTCCTTCATCTCGCGCGTCATACGCTCGATCAGCGCCTCGCGCTCGCCTGCGCTCAGCTTGCCCTTTTTGGTCGCTCCGACCGTATCGGCCGCATCGCCCTTGCCGCGCTTTTTGCCGCGCAGGCGCTCCTCGTTCTCCTCGCTCGCGCCGATGTCGATGACGTCGCGCACGCTCTTGACGACGGTGCGCGGCGTGATGCCGTTTGCTTCATTATACGCCTGCTGGATCTTACGGCGTCGCTCGGTCTCGGTGATCGCGCCCCCCATCGAGCGCGTGACGGTATCGGCGTACATAATGACCTTGCCCTCTGCGTTACGAGCGGCACGTCCGACCGTCTGAATGAGCGAGGTCTCGCCGCGAAGGAAGCCCTCCTTATCGGCATCGAGGATGGCAACGAGCGACACCTCGGGGATATCCAAGCCCTCGCGGAGCAGATTGATGCCGACCAGCACGTCGAACACGCCCAGGCGCAAGTCTCGGATGATCTCCATACGCTCCATCGTCTCGACGTTGAAGTGGATATAGCGCACCTTGACGCCGTTCTGCTCGAGATACTCGGTCAGATCCTCGGCCATCTTTTTGGTCAGCGTCGTAACAAGCACGCGCTCGCCCTTGTCGGCACGCACGCGGATCTCGCCCAGAAGATCGTCGATCTGCCCCTCGATGGGGCGCACCTCGATCAGCGGGTCGAGCAGACCCGTCGGGCGGATGATCTGCTCGGTCGGCGCGGGGCTATTCTCTTTTTCATAATCGCCCGGCGTCGCGCTGACGAAGACCGCTTGATTGATCTTTTGCTCAAATTCCTCGAAATACAAGGGTCTGTTATCATAGGCCGAGGGCAGACGGAAGCCGAACTCGACCAGATTTTTCTTTCTCGCCGTATCGCCGCCGCTCATACCGCGCACCTGCGGCAGCGCCACGTGCGACTCGTCGACGAACAGCAGATAGTCGTCGGGGAAATAGTCCAGCAGCGTATGGGGCGTGGAGCCGACGGGACGCCCCGCCAGCACGCGCGAGTAGTTCTCGACGCCCGAGCAATAGCCGATCTCGCGCAGCATCTCAAGGTCGTATCTCGTTCTCTGCTCGATGCGCTGCGCCTCGATGAGCTGGTTGTTGTCGTTAAAAAACTGAATGCGCTCGTGCATCTCGCGCTCGATCTCGGCAAGCGCCGCCTCGCGCTTGTCGTCCGACACGGCGTAGTGCGTCGCGGGATAGATGGCGGCGTAGCTGAGCGTGCGGAGCATCTCGCCCGTGACGATGTTGATCTCGCTGACACGGTCGATCTCGTCGTCAAAAAACTCGACGCGGATGGCGTGCTCCGACTCGTTGGAGGGAATGACCTCGACCACGTCGCCACGCACGCGGAAGGTATCGCGCGCAAGCTCGATATCGTTGCGGTTGTAGCTGATGGCGACCAGATGACGCACGAAGGTATCGCGATCCATCAGCATACCCGGCCGCACCGCCAGCACCAGCGCGCGGTATTCGTCGGGATCACCCAGCGAATAAATGCACGACACGCTCGCCACGATGATGACGTCGCGCCGCTCAAACAGCGCACTCGTCGCGCTGTGGCGCAGTCGGTCGATCTCCTCATTAACGAGGGCATCCTTCTCGATATACATATCCTTGCCGGGGATATACGCCTCGGGCTGGTAATAATCGTAATAGGAAACAAAATACTCGACCGCCGCATCGGGGAAAAACTCACGCATCTCGGAGCAGGTCTGGGCAGCCAGCGTCTTGTTGGGCTCAAGAATGAGCGTCGGACGATTGCACCGCGCGATGACGTTGGCCATCGTAAACGTTTTACCCGAGCCCGTCACGCCGAGCAGCGTTTGCATACGCTCACCGCGCTCCACCCCCGCCACCAGTGCGTCAATCGCACGGGGCTGGTCTCCCGTCGGTGCAAATTCACTTTTCAGCACGAACCGATCCATCCGATGCCCCCACTTTCTCTACGATCTTATGTTATTTATTATACTCCATAAGCGCACGTTTGTCAATCACACGCCGACCTTTTTTGCGCGCGAGCCGTTGAATTTGACGGGAGATTTCCGCTCCTGCAAGTTTACAAAATTCTATTTACAAAGCAGGCAAAATATTGTATAATACAGATATCATCCACCAAGGAGGCTCGAACCATGACCACACAGATCATCAACGCGCGCATCATTCTGCCCTATGGCGGTATGCCGGGCGTTTGCCGCTTCACGGACGGCATCATTGATTATATTGGCGAGACGGTGCAAGAGGCAGACGTGACCGTCGACGCTCAAGGGGCATATCTGCTCCCCGGGTTTATTGATATCCATTGCCACGGCGGCGCCGGCTTTGACTTTATGGACGCCTCGCCCGAGGAGATGCGCGAGATCTCGCGCTTCCACCTCTCGCACGGCACGACCACGCTCGTCCCCACGACCATGACCGACCGCACCGAGAACATCCGCGCCGCGCTCGACCGTCTCAAGGCGCTGTACGCGAGCGGCGACGCGCTGACGCTGACGGGCGCACATCTGGAGGGTCCGTGGCTCAGCCCCGCCCAGTGCGGCGCGCAGGATACGTCCAAAATGCAGCTGCCCTCCAAGGAGGCGCTCGATGCCCTGCTTGCCGACTATCCCTTCATCAGCCGCATCAGCGCCGCCCCCGAGCTGCCTTGGGGTATGGAGCTTGGCGACTATGCCAAGTCGCGCGGGCTGGTGGTGGCACTGGCGCACACCGATGCCGACTACGACACCGCCGTCGAATCCGCCGACCACGGCTACACCCTGATGACGCATCTCTTCTCGGGTATGAAGAGCGTCGTGCGTGTCAACGCCTACCGCGTGGCGGGTGCCATCGAGGCGGGTCTTGTCGATGACAGACTGGTCGCCGAGATCATCGCCGACGGCAAGCATCTGCCCGCGGGACTGCTCAAGCTCATCGAAAAGTGTAAGAGTGCGGACGGCATCTGCCTGATCACCGACGCGATGCGCGGTGCGGGTCTTGCCAACGGACAGACCACGATGCTCGGTCGTATGGACGACGGCGTTCCCTGCCTGATCGACGACGACGTCGCCAAGCTGCCCGATTGCACCGCCTTCGCGGGAAGCACCGCCACGACCGACCGTCTCGTCCGCACGATGCACGACCTTGCGGGCAGCACGCTCTCGCGCATCAGCCGTATGGCCTCGGCCACCCCTGCCCGCGTGATGGGCTTTGACGACCGCGGCACGATCGAGCTTGGCAAGAGATCCGACCTTGTGCTGATGGATGACGATCTCCGAGTGAAGACCGTATTCCTGAACGGTCGCGCCGCTGATTGACCCGATTTTACACCAATACACCGAACGTGTGAGGCGCTCGGTGTATTTCTTTTTTTGTTCAAATTTTATCCGATTCCACGCGTTTTTCAGCGTCTTTCGCAATCGCACGAACGCGATTTGGGATTTATATAACGCTTGATAAAATTTTATATAAATATTTCTCAAATCCCTTGATTTTTGGAGCGGTTTCGTGTATAATATTGATGATTGCGGACAAAAAAGTCCGTAAAATTTAAGCGAGGATACGATTATGGCTTTTTTTGAATCACTGTTTAAGAATCTGCTCTCTATCGATTGGTCGCAGGATTGGAAGCTGCTCGTGATGTGGGTCATCGGCGGCGTGCTGATCTATCTGGCCATCAAGAAGGAAATGGAACCGACGCTCCTGCTCCCTATGGGTCTGGGTGCGATCCTGGTCAACCTGCCCGGCGCACACACGGGCGCACTGGAAACGCTCTATAACGCGGGTATCGCCAACGAGCTGTTCCCTCTCATTCTGTTTATCGGTATCGGCGCGATGATCGATTTCGGTCCCGTGCTGACCAACCCCAAGCTGATGATCTTCGGCGCGGCGGCACAGTTCGGTATCTTCCTGACCTTCTGCCTCGCTTCGATGTTCTTCCCGCTGACCGATGCCGCCTCCATCGCCATCATCG
>JAGBTR010000327.1 GCA_017631215.1 Clostridia bacterium
CACATTAGGAGATTTTTTGGTATAACCTTTGTTGCCCACCCGCATAGCGGGTGGTTGTCTGTTTCGCGCTTCGCGCTCAACTGCCTAAAGGCACTAATATAAAAACGAACACCGCCGAGGCGGTGTTCGTTTTTTTGCTTATCACCAAGGGCTCGCGTTCTCCGCGCGGCGCAGGCAGATGACGGGACTCCCGCATTTTCTCACGCCAGCCCCGTCACCGCATAGCGGATCGGTCGCTCCCCTTCCAGATCAACGTCGTGCAGACAAACCGAAGATATCCCGAGGTCGTGATAGGTGGTATAATAATAAACGCCGCGATCGACGTTGCAGCAGCTGCTGTAACGGGTATATTCCAAGCCGTCACTTGTCTGAACACATCCCCGCGGCATTGCCACCGAATTCAACGCATGGAAGAACTGACACACGCGCTCGCGCTCGCTCTCGCCCGTGGCCAAGTTCTCCTTGACAAAAAATGCTTTCACAAAGCGCGACACGCTGGAAAAATCCCCTGGCAAGCCGAGCGCCCCCATTCCAAGGCTGTAATGATCAAGCGGTATTTTCTGCCCCAAGCGCCGATCCGACGCGCCCGTATGGAAGCTCATATAATTGCTCATATGGATGCGGTGGTAGTCAAACGGCGGATTATTGGTCAGCACCTCAAAGGGATTCTCATACACCTTAAGACCGTCCGCAAGGCTCTCCAGCACGATGCTGCCCTGCCGATCGCTGATCATCCAATGGAGCGGCGACAGTGGCAGATCCTCGCTAAAATTGACCTTGACCAAATTGAGCCGTCGGAGCATTTGCCTGACATCGTCCACGCAAGCGCACCGCCCCAGCACCCAGGGGATGAGCTCAAAGGGGGCGATGTTGTCCTTTTGACCGTCATAGTCGTAATAGACGGCATTCCCCGGAAAGCTCAAGCCTGCCATACTCAAGCCCTCTTCGTTGGTCGCATCGTAATATAGCGGAAAATTATTTACCACGGTCGCCATCCCGACCATCGCGTAATGCGTTGTCAGCGGCTCCATATATCGCATCGGAAAGGAATACCGACGGGGCGTAATAACGACGCTCTCCCCGTAGCCCCGATCCAGATCCAAATTTCTGCCAAAGTAGGTATCCCCGTTTTTATAGGCTATGGCTGTACACATATCGACCCTCCAAGCACTCGCTGTGATCTGTGGAGTAGTATTTCAAGCTTCGCCGCCCTTCATACACGCCTTGCCCACCGTTTTACCGCGCGCGTCTCCAAAGGCGCGTTTCTTTGAATAAAGAAAATACGGAAGCACCGAAATGCTCCCGTATTTTCTTTATTTCGACTATACTCAAGAGTCGCTACGCTTCAAGGTGATGGCTTCAAAAGCGATCGCTTTGCGGCATCGGTCGATATCACAGCAGGCTTGCGCTGTCTGCGTCGAGGTACAGCGTGGCGTTCTCTGCGCGGCGCAGGCAGGTCGCGGGACACATATCGTCGATCTCGCCCGTCAGCATACGCTTGACGGCGTTTGCCTTATGGGTGGTGGGAACGACGCAGAACTGATATCTTGCGCCCATCAGCGTGGGGCAAGTCAGCGTCAGCGCGTGGGTGGGGACGGCATCCAGCGTCGGGAAGCAGCCGTCGTGTACCTGCTGGGTGCGGCAGACGAGATCCAACTCAGCGACCTTGATAACCTCGGGGTCGTTGAAGTCGGCAACGCCGGGATCGTTGAAGGCGATGTGACCGTTCTCACCGATACCCATCATCACGATGTCGCAGGGATTCTCGCGCAGAAGTGCGGCGTAGCGTGCGCGCTCGGCGTCGATGTCCTTGGCGGAGCCGTCGATCAAATTGACGGTACGGAAGGGCAGCTTACCGAACACGTGCTCGTTCAGATAGTAGCCAAAGGTGCGCGAGTCGCCGTGAGGCAGACCAATGTACTCGTCCATATGGAAGGCATTGATGCGCGTCCAATCGATATCGTCATAGGTGGCGAGCGATGCCAGCACGTCATTCTGCGAGGGGGCGGCGGCAAAGATCATATTGACCTGCTCCTGCTCGGCAAGCAGCTTGACGATGACGCGATGAGCGTCCTCTGCGGCGACCTTGCCCATCTCGGCACGGTCGGGCATAATTTTGACCTGAAGCTTTTCTACAGTGTACTGTTTCATATCTTACTCCTTTTCGATGTTGGCGACGATCGCCTTGAGGTGTGCGGTAGCGTCGAGGAAGGCCTCCTTGGAATCCTCGTAGTGGAAGGGCTGGTTGAGCGCGTTGCCCGTCAACGTCTTGAGACCGACGAAGCCGTGCAGGTGAGGCTCGAGCGAGAGGATGACGTCCCGATCCGCCGTCTTCATATAGTCGGCCAGAATGGTCTCGATGAACGCCTGACCGTGACCTGCGGGAACGACGGTATGGTCAGAGAAGGTATCCTTGATGTGGAAATACTCGATGTGGGGCTTGATCTTCTCATAGCCCTGCGGATAGGGATAGTAGCCGCAGAAGGTGAAGTTGCCCATATCGAAGACCGCGCGCAGTCTGCCGTCGAAGACACGAAGCAGCTCCAGGCAATTCTCGGGCGATTCACCGAAGATGCCACCCTCGTTCTCGTGGCACAGCGTAATACCGTAGCTGTCAGCCACGTCGAGCATCTGACCGAGCTGATCGATGACCTGCTCGTGTGCCTCGAACACCGTTTTTCCTGCCAGATAGAAGCTGAACATACGGATGCGCTTGGCCCCCAGCGCGCAAGCGATCTCGCAGGTGCGGCGGGTCTTGTCCAGATGCGCGGCGAAATCATCGCACAGCTTGATCTTACCGAGCGGCGAGCCGATCGAATCGACCGCAATACCGCTGGCATCCAGCTTGCTCTTCATCACGCGGACAGCCGCGTCGTCAAGATCGGAGATGTTGGTGCCGTCGACGTTGCGAGGCTCCAGATAGGAGAAGCCCTCACGCGAGAGCACGTCGAGCTGCTCGTCAAGGGAGGGGCTGTATTCGTCCGCAAATGCGGAAAGAAGAATCTTTGCCATCATAATACCATCCTTTCAATTTGGGTTGGGTTGCTATCTTCAATTATAACCTATATTTTTTGAAATGTAAATTGCAAAAAATGTGTTTACATATTGCAAAAAGTATGATATACTATAAAAAAGCACAAGGAGGCGACGAAATACGTATACACTTGACACCATTGCAGAATTTGAAAACGCAGACATCTATTACGACCACCGCATTTATCGCAAGCCGCCGTCCTTGCTCGTCAACCTGCACACGCACGATATGTTCGAGATGCTCTACTTCGTTCGCGGCGAGGCCTCCTATTACGTCAACGGCAAATCCTACACACTCCGTCCTCACGATTTGATTCTGACACGCCCCGCGCACCCGCACCAGATCTTTCTCAACGATGAGGTGCCGTACGAGCGATATCTGCTCCAATTCACCGAGCATACGGCGCCGTCTTCCCTTCTCCAAGCCTTGCCGGCGGACAAGGATATCATCAATATGTCGGAGGTGCCGCTACTGAACGCGCAATTTTTGCGTATCGATACCTACTGCGACAAGCTCGACACCGCAATTTTGCACTCGCTCTTCCCTTCGCTGATCTGCGAGGTGCTGTCCAATTTTGTCATTGAGGACCAACCCTCCACCGCACAGC
Source organism: Clostridia bacterium (assembly GCA_017631215.1). GTDB lineage: Bacteria > Bacillota > Clostridia > Oscillospirales > CAG-272 > SIG644. Next base: position 3,642 of record JAGBTR010000327.1, read on the forward strand.
ATCTGACCGTTCATCCCACGCTGGAGCGCGCATTGACCTACATCGACAACAATCTTACGCGCGTCATTTCGATCGAGGAGATGTGCCGCGAGCTGTACGTCACGCGCGGACATCTTCACCATCTGTTTCTCACCCATCTGCAAACAACACCCAAACGGTACATCACCGAAAAGCGGCTGTTCCGTGCCAAGCGTGAGCTTCGTCAAGGCAAGCCTCCCACGTCCGTCTATCAGGAGTGCGGCTTTGCCGACTACACCTCATTCTACCGCAACTACAGGACCTTTTTCGGCTATCCCCCATCCAAAGAACAGACGGTCGGTCCGGGTCACAACATCATATCCTGAAAAACGGCTATCTCAACGCGCGATTGGGATAGCCGTTTTCTGTTATATTTCAACGCTTCTGCCGTCGTAGGAAACGAGATATCCCAGCGGCGCGACCCGCTCCTCCAGCACGTGCTGCAGCGGCGCGGCATTGTGCGAGAAATGGTTGATCACGATCTGTGTCTGATCCGAAACGGCACCCATCTCGCGCAGGCGGGCAACGACCTCCTCGATATTGGAAATGCCCATATGGCCGCCATCGTTGGGAATGGGAATATCCACGTTGGTGCAATCCATGCTCAAAGCATCAAACACCAAGCCCTCGCGGGCGATATAGTCGAACACCTCATCAAAGAAATAGCCGGTATCGTGGGCATAAAGCACCGTCTTGTCTCCCTCGCGGATGATATAGAACAGCGCACCGTCGCCCGGCATATGCCGCGCAGGCAGAGCCGTCACGGTATAGCGTCCCAGCGTGACCGTCTCAAACGGTGCGATGGCATTCACGCAGACGTTGCCCAGATAACAGCCGCTCCCGGCGATCTTTTTGCGCGCGCCCTCGCCCGCGTACACCTGAAGAGCGGGTACGCGCATATCATGGGCAAAAGCACCTTGGCGCATCGACATCTCGTCGACGTAGCAATGATCGAGATGAGAATGGGTCAGGAGCAGATAGGCGATCTTATCGCCCTCGATGCCGTTGGTCAAAAAATGATGATAGGTATCGGCGGGCAGATCGATCAGCAGATCGTCGTTGATCAGCGCCTGCGAGCGCGTGCGGATGTTCTTGCCGCCCAGCGCACGAGCCTCACGGCAATATTGGCAGTTACAAAACACAGCGGGAAAGCCCTCGGCTGCCGCCGTTCCCAGATAAGTCAGCTTCATCGTATTTCTCCTTTGCGGTCAAAGTGCTCTTTTCACCTCTCATTATAGCAAAAGATCGGCAAAAGTGCAAGCACCTTTTCCGATCTTTTCATTTTTTCTTATCCCAGCTCTCGCCTCAGGGAATCGTAAAAGAACGAACAGCTCACGACAAAAAGACCGACGCCCGCCAAAGCGGACGTCGGTCTTTTTTATGATGATCCACGCATCAGATGCTGTGGATGCCCTTCTCTGCATCAGCAGCGGTGGCATCGATGCCGTACTTCTGCTGCTTGCGGTACTCAAAGAACTTGAGTGCGACCTGCTCGAAGAGTGCGTAGGAAAGGACGTCCTCGTCCTGCTCCAGATACTGAGGGATCTGTGCACGCAGCTCGTCAAGCTCGGGCTTGAGAGCGTCAGCGGGGCGACCGGTAATCAGCTCTGCATCGCCGATGATCTTCTTGACGAAGTCGGGATCCATCGCAACGGGCGTCTTACCGTACTCACCGCGAACCATAGCGCGGAACTCCTTGGTGACCATCTTGTAACGCTCACCGTTGAGAACGTTGAACACAGCCTGCGTACCAACGATCTGCGACGTGGGCGTAACCAGAGGCGGATAACCTGCGTCAGCACGAACGCGCGGAACCTCCTCAAGCACAGCATCCAGAAGGTTTGCCTTACCGGCCTGCTTGAGCTGGGAAACGAGGTTGGACAGCATACCGCCGGGAACCTGGTTGATCAGCGCGTTGACGTTGACCTTCATAACCTTGGGATCCATCAGGCCGTCAGCGAGGTACTTCTCACGCAGAGGCGTGAAGAACTTGGTGACCTCGTTGAGCTCGGTCAGATTGATACCCGTATCGTACTCGGTACCTGCCAGAGCAGCGACGAGCGACTCGGTGGGCATATGCGAGGTACCCTGAGCCATAGGCGAGATAGCGGTATCGACCACGTCAACACCTGCCTCGATAGCCTTGATGGTGCTCATACTGGCAACGCCTGCGGTGTAGTGAGTGTGAAGCTGGATGGGCAGCTTGACCGTCTCCTTGAGCGCCTTGACGAGATCGTACGTCTCGTAGGGCAGCAGCAGACCTGCCATATCCTTGATACAGATGGAATCTGCACCCATCTCCTCCAGCTGCTTCGCGTAGTTGGTGTAGTACTCGAGGTCGTAAACGGGACCCGTGGTGTAGCTGATGGCCGCCTGAACGTGACCACCCTCCTTACGGGTTGCCTTGATGGCCGTCTCGAGGTTGCGTGCATCGTTGAGTGCGTCGAAGATTCTCAGAATGTCGATACCGTTGGCAATCGACTTCTGCACGAAATACTCGACGACGTCGTCCGAATAGTGACGGTAGCCAAGGATGTTCTGACCGCGGAACAGCATCTGCAGCTTGGTGTTCTTGACCTCTGCACGGATGGCGCGAAGTCTCTCCCAAGGATCCTCGTTCAGAAAACGCATACAAGCGTCAAAGGTTGCACCGCCCCATGCCTCGAGCGAGTAGTAGCCGATCTTGTCCATCTGCGAGAGAATGGGCAGCATCTGCTCGGTCGTCATACGCGTTGCGATCAGCGATTGGTGCGCGTCACGCAGGACGGTCTCTGTAACTTTTATCTTAGACATATCATTTGATCCTTTCTATTAAGTAATCAGAACGCCCACGACAGGAACACACCTGCCGCGACCGCCGAGCCGATAACGCCGGCGACGTTGGGACCCATCGCGTGCATGAGCAGGAAGTTGGAGGGATCCTCCTTCTGACCGACCTTCTGTGCGACACGTGCCGCCATAGGAACGGCAGACACACCGGCAGAGCCGATCAGCGGGTTGATCTTACCGCCCGAGAGCACGTTCATGATCTTCGCCGTCAGCAGACCGCCGATGGTCGAGATGATGAACGCCGCCAGACCGCAGGCGATGATGAGCACCGTCTGGCCCTTGAGGAAGTTCTCAGCGGTAGCCGTTGCACCGACCGAGATACCGAGGAAGATGGTGACGATATTGATCAGCTCGTTCTGCGCCGTCTTGGAAAGACGCTCGGTCACGCCACACACGTTGAGCAAATTACCGAACATCAGGCATCCGATCAGCGTCAGCGCGCTGGGAACGATCAGACCGACAACAGCCGTGACGAGCACGGGGAAGACGATCTTCTCGACCTTGGAGACCTCACGCAGGTTGCCCATCTTGATGGAGCGCTCCTTCTTGGTGGTGAGCATCTTCATGAAGGGGGGCTGGATCATGGGGATCAGCGCCATGTAGCTATATGCGGCAATGGCGATGGCGGGAAGAAGTCCCGACGCCAGGATCTTAGTGACGAGGATTGCAGTAGGGCCGTCTGCGCCGCCGATAATACCGATGGCTGCAGCCTCCTGAGGGGTGAACTGACCCGAGATGAGTGCCAGAGCAAAGGCAACGAACACACCAAGCTGCGCACCTGCACCAATCAGCAGGCTCTTGGGGTTAGCGATCAGGGGGGTAAAGTCGGTCATTGCACCGATGCCGATGAAGATCAGGCAGGGATAGATGCCGAGCTTAACGCCCAGGTAAAGAAGGTCAAGGAAACCGCCCTCGTGAACGACTTGGTCGTAATCCACCACCGCCTCAGTAAACCAATCGGCGTGGAAGATCTCGGCGCCGGGCAGGTTGGTCAGCAGCATACCGATCGCGATGGGCAAGAGCAGCAGCGGCTCAAAGCCCTTGGCGATGGCAAGATAGACCAGCACGCCGGCGATGATGAACATCAGTACCGTCTTCCACCAATTGGGATTTTCGGCAAACAGCAGATACACGCCCGTTTCACGAAGAAAGTTTTCAAGGCTTAACAAAATTTCAGACATGATAGGGCATCCTTTCTTTCAGATTTGCAAGCAGGTCTCGCTTATGCCTTAATGGCGGCGATGACCTCATCGGTCTGAACGGATGCGCCCTTAGCCACCGAGATAGCGGCGACGGTGCCGTCGATGGGAGCGAAGATCTCGTTCTCCATCTTCATAGCCTCAAGGATGCAGATGATGTCGCCCTTCTTGACGGTATCGCCAACAGCGACGTTGAGCTTCATAATGGTACCGGGCATAGGAGCCTTGAC
>JAGBTR010000328.1 GCA_017631215.1 Clostridia bacterium
ATATGCAACAGCAGATGAATATGATTAGGCATAATAACATAATATTTGGGCAAAACAGTCGGATATTTCTGATCTATACACTCGATCCATTTTTTTGCGATCATTCCTGCTACTGTCAATTGCGGGAGGGGAGACCCCTCCCCTACGATAGATGAAAGCATCTTTTTTCGTTTATATGTACAGATCGTCACAAAATACGCGCCGTTACGGCTGTAATCATAGCCCTTCAAGCGCGGCGATCTTCTTTTTGGAAGTTCCATATCATCACCCTATTGTAGTATAACACAACAGCCGCAGGAGGTCAACCCCTGCGGCTGTTATTTTGATAGCAAGGCTGTGGTCAGCCCTCCAGCATATCGACGCGTTTGATGTCCTCGCCGTCGATCAGGACGGTGAAGATCTCAAAGGGAGACACCTCCAGCGTATACGCTCTGCCCTTGAATGTGAAGCGGAGCGTCTGCTGCTTGCCGAGGCATTCCACGCCGCGCACGACGGTCTCTTCCGTATCCTCTGCCTGCTTGAGAACGGTCAACTCGATTCCCTCGCCCTCATAGCTCAAATAGCTTCCGCTCGACGGCAGCGTTCCGCCGTGGTTGGACTCGCAAAGCACGATGGGCGGGTTATTGAAGGCGGTCGCCATACGTGCGGCGATGCAGCCCTCGTCAAACGATACGCGCACGCGACCCTCGTTGATGCCCTGCTCATGGATCTCGTGATCGAGGGTAAGATCGATCTCGCCGATGCGAAGATCGCCGTAGATCGGGCTTCTCAGCAGCGTGATGCCAAGGCGGCGGTTCAGCACCGTATAGGCAAAGGCGTGGTCAAGCGCAAACGTCAGCCCGTCCGCGCAGATCCATTCGCCCATCGGGCGCTCGGCCTCCGACTCCGCGCGGCGCACGCTGCCGTAAGGAATGGATGCCGTATGCTCGCTCTGTTCCAGATCGGTCATCAGCTTGAGAACGGTATGCTTTTCGTTCCACATAACACGGTAACGGACATCAAGATAGGATTCCTTATCGTATACGGTATAGTACATTTCAAGCTTGGAATCGCGGAAGGCATACGTTGCCTTTACGGTCGTCCGATGGCTACCCTTTTCGATCAGCTCGATGCTGACGGGACGGAAGGACTCCAGCTCCGCTCCGTAGCCGCGGATGTTGAATGCCCACGTATCGCCGTCGTCGACAAAGCAGGCGGGACTCAGAAGACCGCTCTTGACCGTGCGCTGCTCGCGCTTATCGTACACCGATGCGATGCCGCCGTTCTCCGCCAGCGTGAAGGTGTAGCGCTCGGTCTCCAGTGTGTAAAGATCGTTCTGCGTTTGCGGCACAACCGCCTCCTCCGTCTTGATCACCTTGAAGGCGCGGTATCCCATCGGGGGGACGGTCGCCTTGAACAAAAATCTCGAACGGAATCTCGGAACGACCGAGCGCTCGCGTATGATCTGGCATTCGTAGGTATTGCGCTCGGCGTCCTCCAAGCGAATCCCGCCGTCGTACCACGGGAATTCGTGCATCCACTGCACCTCGGCCTCGATATAGCCGCGATACTCGGTCGCGTTCAGGTTCCAAACGACGATATTCCAAGGGTTGTCGGGGTTTTTGCCCGGCATCTCGATTTGGTTGGTGACCCTGAGAAGATTGTAGTGCATCAGCTCGTCTGCCGTCGCAATGGCGCGCCCGTAAAGGTTTCGGGCATCGAAATACGCCTGCTTGATGCAAGCGCCGCCGAGGATATCGTGGAACTGATTGAACAGCACGTCCTGCCAGCATTTTCTCAGCGCCTCGCTATCATAACGCTCGGCAATGACGGAGGCACGCTCTGCATTCAGTATGGCGTACTCGGCCTTGCGGTTGAGCGATTTGATCTCGGTCTGGTCAGCATACATACCGAAATCTCCCGAGAGCAGCTCGAGGTCGACGGTATAGTCGGTATCCTGCTCTGCAAAGAACTCCTTCACCGTCGAAAAGACGGCGCGGTCGCTGCTTCGGATCTCCTCGATGGAGCGGATGGTGGGGGCGCCGCCGTGGTCGGTCACGCCGTAAACCAGCATCGTATCGTAGGGCAGCGCGCCCGCCTTCTCAATGGCAAGCGCCGTATTGGGGTTGTAGGGACCGTCATCGCGGTAGGTCAAGACACAGCTTCCGTCGGGCGACCGCCAGCGGAACAGCGGCTGCTCCAGCGTGATATGCCGCCGCTCGGGACGGCAGAACACATAATACGGGATGCGGCATTTTTGTAAGATCTGCGGCATCATCGGCGAATGACCAAAGCTATCGATATTGAACACGCTCCGGGCATACTGTCCGAAGTTCTCCATCAGATATCTCTGACCGTAAAGTCCCTGTCTGACTAAGCTCTCACCCGACGGCGCATAGCAATCGGGCTGTAGCCACCAGCCCTCGGCCAGCTCCCAGCGTCCCTCTGCCACGCGCGCACGGATCTCCTCGAACATATCGGGCGAGGTCTTTTTGATCCACTCGAACACGGGCGGTGTCGAGAACGAATACTTGAAATCGGGATACGCCTTCATTCGGTCAAGCGCCGAGCGGAAGGTCGCCGTAATAGACGACATCGCCTCGTCCCATTTCCACAGCCAGACCGGATCGAAATGAGTATTTCCTATCATATATGCTTTTTTCATATCCACGTTCCCTTCTTCAAACAGATTGATCGATCATACTACGGTTTAAAACAGAAAAAGAATCTTGGCCGATCGTTTGCAACTATATGGACGATAGTTACATTTCATATCCCGTGCGGCTGATCGGTGTACATCTCCTCACGGTAGGTGAGCGGCTCAACGATATCGAGCGCAGGGAGAACGGCGGCGAGCACCGCATTGGTGAACGCCTCGGTACCTAGCGGGGTGTAGTAATGTGTGGCATCCGAATGTGCCTCGTCGGGCAAGGCGGCCGAAACGGCGTACAGGTCATCAACCTCAAAGCCGTACCTTTCGACGATCTCGACGGCCACGGCGTTGTAGCGCTCGATGTCCTCATTCAATCGCTTGAAATTCGGGTGCATCTGCTCGGACAGCACGCGCGTCGAGGTGGCAAAGATGACCTTGGCGTTCGGAAACTTCTTTTTGATCCTTTGGCAGATACGGTCGATGTAATAGGCATACACGTCGATGGGCGTATGTGGCTCCTCAGCAAACAGGCGCAGGCAATCCCAGAGCCCCGCATTCCAATGCAGAACGTCGATCCGGTCACACGTCGCGCCCTCAAAGCATTCGTGCAGAACGCGAAGCAGATAGGCGGCAAAGCGGGCGCTGTCCGTCGGGATGATGACGTTTGCCTTGCCCTCGAGCGTTTTCTTGACCGACTTGTCATACCCTTGACGGATCGAATCTCCAAGCAACAGTAATGTTTTCATAGTATTTCCTTATTTCCCGTACCGCTCCATTGCCAAGCGAAGGCTCTCCTCGGCAGGCAACGTGGGACTGTACTCCAGACCGCACGCGCCCGTGTATCCCATCTTGTCGATCTCGGCAAAGATGTAGCCGTAATCGTTCTCGCCCAGCCACAGCTCGTTTCTGCCGTTCGAGCCTGCGCTGTGCATATGGGCGATCAGGTCGAGGTTGTTCTTGACGTTACGCAAAATATTGCCCTCGGTGATCTGCTGATGATAGATGTCGTAAATGACCTTAACGTAGGGGCTGTCGACCTCGCGGCAGATGTCGAACGCCTCGGGCGAGGTCGCCAGATACACGCCGGGGTGGTTGACGGTGGTGTTGAGCGGCTCGAGCATCAGCGTGATGCCGTACTCCTCAAGGATGGGCTTGCAGGCGTTCAGCGTCTCGACCATACAAGCGCGCTGTGCGTCTCTCGGTGCACCCGTATCGGGACCGCCCTGCGTGATCAACCGCTTGACACCGAGCTTGACCGCCGCCTCGCAGCTCTCTCTCACGCCCGCGATATAGTCGGCTCTCGCCTCGGGAACGGTCAGACGGAAATCGGTCGTGCAGATGCTCAAAAGCTCCATTCCGATCTCGTCGCAGGTCGCGCGAACCGCATCGAGATCGAGCGACTTCCAGTCGTAGGTTTCGGCGGCGTCATAACCCAGCGCGCGGGCACGACGCAGCGAATTGGGAAAATCGTTGTTTCCGAAAAAGCAAGGGATCGCAACGCAAAGTCTCATTGTTCTTCCTCCAAATTATCATTCCTTATACCGTGTTGGAAACGGTACGGCCATCGGCTTCGATATTCCTTGGTCGCCAAAAGTATTACTACCCAAAAGTATTACTACATAAATTATATCACATTTTACCAAACTGTCAAGCCGATATCGGAGCATCTGCACGCTGTCACGCGCGATATTTGTCACAGCCGATGAGTCCCGGTCTGATCTTGTCCATAGCGATGACCTCCGTTTTTTGAATTTTTTTCAAAAA
>JAGBTR010000329.1 GCA_017631215.1 Clostridia bacterium
GACCGCGTCGTGCTGATGGACCGTGCCCGCGTGCGTGCCGTTACCACACCGCGCGAGCTTTGTGAGCATATCGACGCAGACGAGGCGACGGCACTGGGACTTCCGAGCGCTGTCCGCGTGTTCCGCACGCTGAAGGGGACGGGAGAATGTCCGCTGACCGTCCGCGAGGGCAAGCGATTTGTTACGTCGCAGTATGCCGACCGCATTCGTTGTCTGCCCGAACCGCCCCACCGCGAGGGTGAGACGGTGATGGAGGCGCGTGAGGTGTGGTTCCGCTATGAGAGAAGCACCCCCGACGTGCTGCGCGGTCTGTCGCTCACGCTGCAAAAGGGCGAGCATCTTTGCGTGCTGGGTGCCAACGGCGCGGGAAAAACGACGCTTTTGCGCGTGCTGGCGGGCTTGAGCAGACCCTATCGCGGCAAGGTGCTGCGCGGCGTGCGCAGTGCATTGCTTCCGCAGGATCCGCGCTCGCTGTTCGTCACCTCGTCGGTGATGGAGGATTGGATCAAGACCGCAAGCGCGACGGGGCAGGACGCAAAGACCGCACGTGCTCGCGCCGAGGAATTGTCCGACCGTCTCGGTGTTTTTTCGCTTGCCGATCGTCACCCCTACGATCTGAGCGGTGGCGAGGCGCAAAAGGCGGCGTTTGTTAAGCTGCTTCTGGCCGACCCTGACGTGCTGCTGCTCGATGAGCCGACCAAGGGGCTTGACGCACGCTCCAAGCAACAGCTGGCCGATACTGTTGATCTTCTGACAGAGCAGGGCAAGACGGTCGTCTGCGTCACGCACGACGTGGAGTTTGCCGCCGAGCACGCCGACCGCTGCGCGATGTTCTTCGATGGGCAGATCGTTGCCGTCGAGGATCGCATCGCCTTCTTCGCCCATAACGCCTACTACACCACCGCCGCCTCGCGAATGAGCCGACCGCACTATGAGAACGCGGTGACGGTCGATATGCTCGTCGCGCTGTGCCGCGAGAACGGTCAAAGAGAGGAGGAGCGCGATGCGTAGATCGATACGAGCCGTGCTGATGTGTTTGGCCTATCTCGTTGCCGTCCCCGCGGTGATCGTGCTGGGCGCGGTGCTTTGGCGAGGGGAACGGTATAACCTTGTTTCGATCGCCGTCGCGGTGCTTGCTTGTCTGCCCTTCTTCGCTTGGTTCGAAAAGGCAAGATCGAGCGCGCGTGAGCTGGTGACGCTGTCGGTGATGACGGCGCTGTCCGTCGTTGGGCGATTGATCTTCACCCCCATTCCCGCCTTCAAGCCCGTCAGCGCATTGGTCATCATCACGGGCATTGCCTTTGGTCCCGTCGCGGGCTTTGTGACGGGCAGCTTGAGTGCAATCGTGTCCAATATCTTTTTCAGGCAAGGACCGTGGACGCCCTTTCAGATGCTCGTCTGGGGACTGATCGGCTTTGTCTCGGGCGTGGTATTCAAGCGGGGGCGCAAGCCCCATCCCATCGCGCTGATCGCGGTCGGTGTGCTGGGCGGCGTCTTCTATTCGGTCGGTATGGACGTGTGGACGGCGCTGTCGGGCGAGGGCGGCTTTTCGTGGGCGAGCTATCTCGCTTATGCGACCGCCGCGCTGCCGATGACGGTCAGTTATGCCGCTTCCAACGTCGTATTTTTGCTGCTTTTGACCAAGCCGCTCCTTCAAAAGACCGAGCGACTGCGCGTCAAGTACGGAATTTTCGGCGGCGAGAACAACTGAATGCAAGGACAAGTCGCGCTTTGACGCTGCTTGTCCTTTTGCGTTAAAAAATACGGTGTGCCGCCGATTATTTGCCAAACGCACTTGACGGTGCGATATAATTGTTATATAATAAAATTAACTATATCTATTTGACAGTCGGAGGTCGTCGATGAAATATTACATCAAGCAGCATATTTTTTCGTGGGGAGATCAGTTTTCGATCTACGATGAGACGGGCGCGGAGGTGTTCTTTGTCGAGGGTGAGGTCTTTACCTTTGGCAAAAAGCTGCATCTGATGAGAGCGCAAGGCGAGGAGCTGGCCTATATCCATCAAAAGGTGTTTTCCTTTTTGCCGCGATACCATATCAGCCGCCGAGGCGAGATCGTCGCAACCGTGGTCAAGGAGTTTACGCTGTTCCGCCACGAATATACGGTAGAGGGGCTGGGATGGCACGTCTCGGGCGACTTTTTCGACCACGAATATTCCATCTATGACGGCGACCACGAGATCGCGCGTGTGTCCAAGGAATGGTTCACGTGGGGCGACGCCTACGCCATCGACGTGGGCGAGGGCGAGGACGCGGTGAATGCGCTGTCCGTCGTGCTGATCATCGACGCGGTGCTGGCGGCAGAGGATAACTGAAAGCGAGGCAGAGCAATGAGCAATATCTATTCATCCGTGACCGAGCTGGTGGGCAGAACGCCCCTTTTGGAGCTCGGCAATATCGAGCGCGAGCTTGGTCTTGGTGCGCACCTTGTCGCCAAGCTCGAATCGTGCAATCCCGCGGGCTCGGTCACGGATCGCGTGGCACTGGAGATGATCGACGACGCCGAGCGGTCGGGGCGCCTTTCGGCGGGTGCGACCGTCATCGAGCTGACCGAGGTTTTCGAGGAGCATCGCGACGACGAATTCAAGCTCTTCCACAAGATGGACTCCCACTGGACCGACTACGGTGCATA
>JAGBTR010000330.1 GCA_017631215.1 Clostridia bacterium
CCTCCTCGACCAATATGAGCCAGGAGGACATCGATAAGGCCGTCCGCGAGGCAGAGAAGTTTGCCGAGGAGGACAAGAAGATGAAGGAGGCTGTGGATACCAAGAACCACGCCGAGTCGCTCATCTTCCAGATCGAGAAGTCGCTCACCGAGCTGGGTGACAAGGTCTCCGCTGACGAAAAGGCAACGGTGGATGCCGCCATCAGCAAGCTCAAGGAGACGATCAAGTCGGACAACGTCGACGCCATCAAGGCCGACACCGAGGCGCTCGAGAAGGCGTTCTATCCCATCGCCGAGAAGATCTACGCCGCACAGGGCGGCGCACAGCAGGCGGATCCCAATATGGGCGGCGCACAGGGCGGCGACGGCACCTACTACGACACCGGCTTTGAGGATCACAGCGATCAGTAATCGCGTCAAATCACAAAAATCTATATGCTGCGCGGGGAAGGGTGAAAGCCCTTTCCCGCAAGGGCGTATCAGCGCACACCGCGCATACCCATGCGTCCGAGCGGATCGGGCGTGTCGTTATCCGCAGTGTGTACAACAAGGAATCGAGGTAAGCTATGGCAGATAAAAGAGACTATTACGAGGTACTTGGCATTGATAAGGGTGCCGATGACGCCGCCATCAAAAAGGCGTATCGCACGATGGCCAAAAAGTACCATCCCGATATGAACCCCGGCGACAAGGAGGCCGAGGAGAAATTCAAGGAGGTCAACGAGGCGTACGGCGTTTTGTCGGATGCCGACAAAAAGGCCAAATACGACCAGTTCGGTCACGCGGCGTTCGACCCGTCGATGGGCGGCGGCTCGGGCTTTGGCGGCGGCTTTGGCGGCTTTGGTGACTTCGGTGACATCGGCGACATTTTCGGCTCCATCTTCGGCGGTGGCTTTGGCGGCGGCTCGGCCCGTCGCAGAACCCCCAACGCGCCCCAGCGCGGCGACGATATCTCGCTGCGCCTGACCGTCACCTTTGAGGAGGCGGCGTTCGGCACGAAGAAGGAGATTACCTATACCCGCATTGCGGCGTGCGCCGATTGTAAGGGCACGGGTGCTGCGGGCGGCTCGGGCGCGGAGACGTGTCCCGACTGTCACGGAAGCGGTCAGCGCGTCGTCGTCCAGCGTATGGGCGGTATGTCCTTCCAATCGACGGGCATCTGCGAGCGCTGCCGAGGTACGGGTAAGATCATCAAGAACCCCTGCGACAAGTGCCGCGGTACGGGTACGGTGCGCGAGAGCAAGAAGCTGACGGTGACCATCCCGTCGGGCATCGACAACGGCGAGCGCATCGCACTGCGCGGTATGGGCTGTGACGGCAAGAACGGCGGTCCTGCGGGTGATCTGATCATCACCGTCTCGGTGCGCGATCACGCCGTGTTTGAGCGCGACAATTTCGATATCTATTGCGAGATCCCCATCACGGTGACCGACGCAACGCTGGGCGCCGAGATCGACGTCCCCTCGCTGGACGGCGAGCCCATCAAGTACGATATCCCCGAGGGCACCCAGCACGGCACGGTCTTCACCGTGCGCGGTCGCGGTATTCCGATCCCGCGCACCAAGGATCGCAGAGGCGACCTGAAGTTTGTCGTCAGCATCGAGATCCCGCGCGGTCTGAACGAAAAGCAAAAGAACGCAATGCGCGCCTTCGCCGAGAGCTGCGGCGAGAGCAATTATTCGAAAAAGTCGAGCTTTTTCAAGCGCATCTTTAAAAAATAACAACGGAGAATTTGAGATATGGCATACGATAAGGATTACGTCTGTGAGGACAGAGGCGAGGTGCGTGAGTGGGTACAGATCAAGGTGACTGTGCCGCTGGAGCGACTCGATGACCTTGTGGCGATCATGAGCATGATCACCAACCAACTGCAGATCGAGGATTACAGCGATATCGATCTGGCATCGTGCTACGGCGATCTGATCGACGAGAGCATTCTCAACGCCGACAAGACCATCGCGTCGGTGTCGGTCTATCTGGCGGGTGACCGCCCCTGCAATGATGAGCTGGCGTTCCTTCGCGAGCGCCTTGCCGAGGTGGGCTTGACCGAGCTTGCCAAGATCGAGTTGAACGGCGTCAACGAGGAGGACTGGGCCAACGCTTGGCGCACCTACTACAAGCCCCTTCACATCGGTGAGCGTATGGTCATCGTGCCCGCGTGGGAGACCTATGAGCCAAAGGGGAACGAGATCGTCGTGACGATGGATCCCGGTATGGCGTTTGGCACGGGCTCGCACGAGACGACGAGACTTGTCATCGGTCTGCTTGAAAAGTACACCAAAGAGGGCTGTCGTATGCTCGACGTGGGATGCGGTAGCGGTATCCTTGCCATTTGCGCCTCCAAGCTGGGCGCGGGCGAGTGCTTTGCCTACGATATCGACCCCACGGCTGTGCGTGTGGCCAATGAAAACGTCGAGAAGAGCGGTCAGACCAACATCACGTGTGCGGTTGCCGACCTGCTTCGCGGCGTGGACGAGAGCCGCCCGTACGACCTGATCACGGCCAACATCGTGGCGGATATCATCATCCGTATGGCGCCCGACGTGGGTAAGCATATGCACGAGGGCACCGTCCTGCTCGTTTCGGGCATCATCTGCCCCCGCAGCGGCGACGTGGTCGAGGCGCTGGAGGCAAACGGCCTTACCATTGTTGAGCGCGTCGTCGACAACGACTGGTGCGCGATGGCGGTTATGAAAAAGTAAAAAAATCCCCGCCACTTTCGTCAACCACTTGACAAAGCACGCGAAATTTGCTATAATAAATCGATTAAGCTCAAATATCGAACGGAGGAATTTGAAAATGTTAGTTTCTGCAGCAGAAATGCTCAAAAAGGCAAAGGCCGGCCACTATGCCGTCGGTCAGTTCAACATCAACAATCTCGAGTGGACCAAGGCTGTCCTGACCACTGCACAGGAGTGCAACTCGCCCGTTATTCTGGGCGTGTCGGCAGGCGCAGGTAAGTATATGGGCGGCTTCAAGGTCGTTGCCGATATGGTTAAGGCAATGGTCGAGTCGCTGAATATCACGGTTCCCGTGGCCATCCACCTCGATCACGGTACCTACGAGGACTGCTACAAGTGCATCAAGGCAGGCTTCTCGTCCATTATGTTCGACGGCTCGCACTATCCCATCGAGGAGAACATCGCCAAGACGCAGGAGCTGGTCAACGTCGCTCACGCGCTGGGTCTGTCCATTGAGGCAGAGGTCGGCTCGATCGGTGGCGAGGAGGACGGCGTCGTCGGTATGGGCGA
>JAGBTR010000331.1 GCA_017631215.1 Clostridia bacterium
CAAGATGCCCGACCTCAATGCTGCGAACATCGAGTCCGCAATGAGCATGATCGCCGGCACTGCCCGTTCCATGGGTATCACGGTCGAAGATTGAGGAGGTAAGGACTAATGGCTAAATTTGGTAAGAAGTATTCCGACAGCGCAAAGCTGATCGAAAAGAACAGACTGTACGATCCCGCCGAGGCAGTTGCTCTCGTTTGCGAGACCTCGAAGGCAAAGTTCGATGAGACCATCGAGCTGCACATCCGTCTGGGTGTTGACTCGCGTCACGCTGACCAGCAGGTCCGTGGTGCCGTCGTCCTTCCCAACGGTACCGGTAAGACCGTTCGCACCCTGGTTTTCTGCAAGGGTGAGAGCGAGCAGGCTGCAAAGGATGCAGGCGCTGACTACGTCGGCGGTGCAGACTACGCTGAGAAGATCATGAAGGAGAACTGGTTCGAGTTCGACGTCGTTATCGCTTCTCCCGACATGATGGGTGTCATCGGTCGTCTGGGTAAGGTTCTGGGTCCTAAGGGCCTGATGCCCTCGCCTAAGGCTGGTACCGTTACCGCTGACGTTGCTAAGGCTGTTGCCGAGGCAAAGGCCGGTAAGATCGAGTACAGACTTGACAAGACCAACATCATCCACTGCCCCATCGGTAAGGCTTCCTTCGGTACCGACAAGCTGGTTGAGAACTTCAACACGCTGGTTGGCGCTGTCATCAAGGCAAAGCCCGCAACCGCTAAGGGTCAGTATATCAAGAGCTGCGTCATCGCTTCGACGATGGGCCCCGGCATCAAGATCAACCAGGGTAAGCTGAGCTGATTTTGAACGCAAGCGAAAAAAAGACCGCCACACGTTGGCGGTCTTTTTTTGTTGCTTGACGTCCGTCAGGTATCGGATTCACTGCCCCTTGAAAGCCCTGTCATGTGCAAGTCGACAAGCTGTGACGGCTTGACCCCATAATGCTTTTTACAGATGCGGAAAAAGCTCCCGTAATCATTGAAGCCGCTCAGCATCGCCGCCTGGCTGATAGAATATCCGCTTGCGATATATTGCCGCGCCACGGATACACGCTTTTTCGAGACGTAGGAGAAGACGGACATATCGACCTCCTTGCGAAACGTGTGAGATAGCGTGGATTCCGAAACGTTCAGCGCTTTGGCGATGTCGCTGAGCGCTAAAGCCGTTTGAAGATGGGTGTCGATATACGATATCGCGCGGCTGACAAGCGAGGAAGGGTCTGTGACGCTTTTGACCGTCATATCCAAGGACTGCTTTTTTTCAAACAAGAGCTGTGTGATCAGCGCGCGAAGCAGCACGACCTTTTCCTCGCTGGACAGCGTCCCCGTGATCGCGCCCATCATATTGGCGAAAATGCCTCGGACGGCTTCGTTGGGCTGGCTGATGGAAACGGTATTGCTCGTCATCTCGCAGATCAGCGGCAGTGGCGGCGCGCTTTTTTTGATCGCCACGATCAATCGCTCGTAGGATTCCTCGTTCAAAACGATGAACTGGTGAAATTGTTCCTTCGATATCCATACGACGTCCCCTGGCTGCAGCACCGTTTGGGTGTCCTTGGAAACAAATTTCGCATTTCCGCCCAAAAACAAGACCACCTCGTCATAGGCGTGAAACTCACGCCCGTATACAGCCGGCTTTCCTTTGGCATATTTGCAATGAAAATCATTTGCCTCTAAAAAATATTCATACGTGGACATACGCTCACCTCACGCTTTATTTTAACACATTTTTGCAGGAATTGCAATATAATATGTCAAAATGACCATTGCAGATCGGCAACCCAACTGATATAATGAATATGAAAGGAGTGAGGCATATGAATTTGTTCAGAAGCAAGCTCTCGGAAGGCAAGCGCATCGCGGGCACGCTCGTCAGCCTGACCGATCCGTGTCTTTGCGAGATCATGGGACGAGTCGGCTACGATGCGGTGTGGATCGATATGGAGCATACCTATATGTCTTATCGGGACGTTCTCTGCCATATCAGCACGGCAAGCGCGTCGGGCATCGCGTCCGTCGTTCGTTTGCCGCAGGACGATCTGACCGCGACCAAAAAGATCTTGGAGATGGGGCCTGACGCGGTTATTTTTCCTATGGTGCGCTCGTATGACGAGGCACGCGCGCTGATCGAATCGACCCTCTATCCGCCGCACGGCACCCGAGGATTTGGGCCGATGCGGGCGATCGGATACGGCGCGGAAAGCGCCAAGGAATACGTGCAGGAGCGAAGCCTTGAGCTGTGCCGCTTGATTCAGATCGAGAGCGTTGAATGCATCGACGACCTTGAAAGAATCGCCGAGATCCCCTATCTTGACGGCTGCATCTTCGGACCGAACGATCTTTCCGGGTCGCTCGGGGAGTTTCTGAACGTGTTTGGTGATAAGACACTGACGTATATGCAAGCGGCCATACGCACGCTGCGAGAGCACAACAAGCTGATCGGCATTGCCGGCGGTATGGACGAGCAGAGCATTGGGGTCTGGTCGGGTCTTGACGTCGATATGCTGTTTTCGGGCGGTGACTGGAGCTTTGTTTATGCGGCGGCAAGGGATACACTGCAAAAGCTTGATCAATACAAAAAAGGGAGGACAGAAATATGATCATTGAACGCAACGGTTACAAGGTGAATTTATCCGAGCCCACGCTGTACGTGGACAACGAATCCAGAGGAAGAAGCGGACATATGACGCACGCGATGGTCGAATATGCCCCCGGCAAGCTGATCGATTTCAATTCCAACTGCACGGCCGCGCTGTACGACGGACATTCGACCTTCGGCTTCGTTGAGTACCGCCTGTCCGATGACGGCGGCGAGACGTTTTCGGAAACGTATGAGTTTCCGTATTCCAAGCAAGCGCTCTATGAGGGCTTGCACGTCATATCGGTGGAGAAGGCCGTTGCGACCGACGACGGCGATATCGTTGCCATCTGTCTGCGCAACGATGCACACCATCTGTGCCAGCCTTGGGATACGCCTATGGTCACCGTCAGCAGCGACGGCGGAAAAAACTGGAGCCAGCCCTGGGAAATGTGCCCCGTCAAGGGCAGAGTATACGACGCCTGCTATTACGAAGGCGTGATCTATGCGCTGGAGTTTTGCAATGACGGCGTGGGTGACTTCTGCGGCTGGAGCGACGAGCATGTGTACCGCATCTACACCAGCCGAGACGGCGGCAAGAGCTTTCAGGAGCTGTGCGTCGTCCCCATCCCCACAAGAAGCCGAGGCTACGGTGCGATGCTGTTCGACGACGCGGGCAGACTGCACGTGTACGCCTACAACAAGCAGGATGAATCGCGCATCGACCACATCGTCAGCGAGGACAAGGGTCTGAGCTGGGGCGAGCCGACGCAGTGCTGTGTCAAGAGCGGTCTGCGTAACCCGCAGATCGGCTTCATCGACGGCGTGTTCATCGCTCACGGACGCTCGGCGGACATCCGACGCTTCGTTATGTATACTTCCACCGACGGCGAGACGTGGGACGAGGGCACGACCGTAAGAGAGATGCCCCGCCAGACCTGCTGCTACTATTCGAACAATCTCGTGATGAAGGATGCGTGCGGCAAGTCGCGTATGCTGATCCAATTCTCCGAGTCCTATCGGGCAGAGTGCGTCAACGTGATGCATATGTGGTTGAGAATTGAATAACGTGAACTGTTAAGCCAATATCAAGACAAAAGCCCTCCGCCTTGCTTGCAAGACGGAGGGCTTTTTCATAGCGGCCTTGCGCGTGGAGGGGGGGCAGTGCCGCCTTTATGCGAAATCCGCGCCAAGCGGTGCGAGGCTCTGCCTGCCATGCGTGTGCTTGCTATTTTAATGAAAATGCGCGGTGACGCTTGACAAATACGGTGGGGTGTGGTACAATAATCGGGTACAAGTTCATACGGAGGGTTATATCGGCTACGCCGATCGACACGAAGTGGATTCGCCCGCCTGCGGCGACCGAGCCGCTTCTCAAACCTCTCCGTACTCACAAGTTCATACGGAGGGTTATATCGGCTACGCCGATCGACACGAAGCGGATTCGCCCGCCTGCGGCGACCGAGCCACTTCTCAAACCTCTCCGTATTCACAAGTTCATACGGAGGGTTATCGAAGTGGTCATAACGAGGCGGTCTTGAAAATTTGTGCTCCAATCGGACGCAAAAATCCGAGAAAGCCTTGCGGTACTTGACTTTGTCGGCACTCCGAAAAAGCAGAAAAACAAGCAATCTAACCAAATATCTAAAAATTTAATAAAACCGATGATTTCTGTCGAAAGACAGTTTCACATACGGAGGGTTATCGAAGTGGTCATAACGAGGCGGTCTTGAAAACCGTTTGGGCTC
>JAGBTR010000332.1 GCA_017631215.1 Clostridia bacterium
CATGGTATATGATGAAGGAAGCAGGTCATCTGCCGAGAATGTGATACAGTTACAAAACAAAGAAGGAGTTCATATGATGAAGCGTATTTTTGCAGTTGCTTTGTTGGTTTGCCTGCTGCTGTGTGGATGTGTGGTCATGACACCCCAGTCCTCTGAATCTGCGACAAAACCGGTGCAGACAGCAGCACCCACCACGCCCACCACACCCACCACGCCCACCACGCCCCCTGCGTCGGATGACGACGAAGGATTTCAAGATATCCCCCCCACGGGCGGAGTGCCCGCGCCTCCTCCGTATGATCCCTTTGGCGGCAACGGTGGCAGCACGGGAGGCAATACTGGAGGCAATACCGGTGGCAATACCGGTGGTAATACGGGTGGCAGCACCGGCGGCAATTTGGGTGAAAACGGTGAAATTATTTTACCCAAGGATGAATTTTAACGAGCTACTTCGACACTGCGCAGCAGCGATATGCCTGCGCAGTGTTTTTTTGATCTTGCTCTGCGAAAATTTTGTCAAAATGTGTTCTTGTGAATAGAATGATAACGAAGAGAGTCGGCGCAAGCCGATGCGATGCCGACCTTTCACATTCCAACACAAGGAGGAGACCATTATGGCAGATAACAGATTCCCCTGCGCGCCGAGTTGCTCGACGGGCAAGGAAACGGTATGCATCGAGACACAGCGCATCCTCGATTCCTGCCGTGACCGCGATTGCTACGAAGACGTTCGCGTATTTCTGACCGATTTCGGCAATGAAATGCTCGAGCGCACAAATAGCATCCGCGTCAAGCATGCGTGTATCGCGTACTCGTCCATTCATCTCGATCCCGTACCCTTCAATCGCGGATTTTATACCGTCCACATCCGCTATTACGTCAAGCTTGACCTTGAGGCCTGCATCGGCGGCGGCAGAGGTCAGGAGATCGACGGTGTGGCGGTACTGGAAAAGAAGGTCGTGCTGTACGGCAGTGAGAGCTGTGTCAATATTTTCAAGAGCAACCCCGATACCTCCGATTATTGCGCTGAGCCCACGCCCTGCGGGCAGAGCAGAAACGTACCCGTGGCGGTGGTCGAGGTCGTCGATCCTATCGTGCTGGGCGTGGGGGTTAAGGAGAAGGACAAGTGCCGTTGCTGTTGCTGCTGCTGTGACATCCCCGAGCAGGTCAGCTCGCATTTGGGCGGTAGCCTGACCGATCACAATGCGGACCGTTATCTGACCGTCTCGCTGGGCATCTTCTCGGTCGTTCGCATCGTCCGTCCTGCTCAGTATCTGGTAGAGGCAACCGAATATTGTGTGCCCGATAAGGAATGCATTGCGCACGAGGAGGACGATCCCTGCTGTATGTTCCGCGGTATGCCGTTTCCCGTGTCGGAGTTTTGCCCGCCCTCGCTTCTCTCGACCACGCGCGGCGGGCAAGGGGACTATGCCGATCGAGCAGGTCGCCAGTCGCCGCTTGATCGCAAGCATTGCGGCTGCTGAAATTCAAAAATGCAAGAAGTCGATTGACTTCTTGCATTTTTTTTGTATCTGCTATTGACAAAACGATGATAATGTGGTATACTTGTATACATTAAATCGATCCCAAAGGAGAAGCCGAGAATGATTGAAATTTCGGATAAAACCAACCTGCTGGAGCAAAAGAATTATCGCTACCAGCTGCAGGACGTCGCAGAGCCTAACCTCTATCGCGAGGTCTATCCCTACGACGAGGTGCCCAAGGTCACCTTCAACCATCGCCGCGTGCCGATTTCAATGCCGCGCGAGATCTGGATCACCGACACCACGATGCGCGACGGACAGCAGTCGGTTGAGCCGTATACCGTCAAGCAGATCGTCGATCTTTATAAGCTGCTCTCGCGACTGGGCGGTCCGAAGGGCATCATTCGTCAGAGTGAGTTTTTCGTATATAGTAAAAAGGATATCGAGGCTCTCGAGGCGTGCCGCGACCTGGGTTTGAAGTTCCCTGAGATCACGACCTGGATCCGCGCCAGCCGCGAGGATTTCAAGCTGGTCAAGAGCCTGAATATCAAGGAGACGGGTATCCTTGTCAGCTCGTCCGACTATCATATTTTCAAGAAGCTCAAGATGAACCGCCGTGAGGCGATGAACTTCTATCTGCAGACGGTGGCAGATGCCTTCGAAGCAGGTGTCGTCCCGCGCTGCCATCTGGAGGATATCACGCGCGCTGACTTCTACGGCTTTGTCGTGCCCTTTGTCAATGAGCTGATGAAAATGAGTCAGGATGCAGGCATCCCCGTCAAAATCCGCGCCTGCGACACGATGGGCTACGGCGTGCCGTATACCGAGGTTGCACTGCCGCGAAGCGTGCCCGGCATCATTTACGGTCTCCAGCACTATTCCGACGTTCCCAGCGAACAGCTCGAATGGCACGGTCATAACGACTTCTACAAGGCCGTTTCCAATGCCTCTGCCGCTTGGCTGTACGGCGCGTGTGCCGTCAACTGCTCGCTGCTCGGCATTGGTGAGAGAACGGGTAATATTCCGATCGAGGCGATGGTGTTTGAGTACGCCTCGCTGCGTGGCACGCTGGACGGTATGGATCCGACGGCCATCACCGACATCGCCAACTATTTCCACGAGGAGATCGGCTACGATATTCCGCCTATGTCGCCGTTCATCGGTCGAAACTTTAACGTCACCCGTGCGGGCATCCACGCGGACGGACTCATGAAGGACGAGGAGATCTACAATATCTTTGACACGAAAAAGATCCTCAACCGCGATCCCAGCGTAATGATCACCAAGACCTCGGGTCTGGCGGGCATTGCCTACTGGATCAATACGACGTATCGTCTGTCCGAAAGTGAGAAGGTGGATAAGAGAGACCCGCTTGTCGTATCTCTCAAGGCTTGGGTCGATCAGCAGTATGCGGACGGTCGTCTGACCATCTTGTCCAACTCGGAGCTTGAGGAAAAGATCGTAGAGCTCTCCGAGGGCCGTCTGACTTTGAAATAAACGGAGCGTAATGACAATGAATGGAAGCAGAGGCGCATCTCGCGCCGATTGGGTATTTGAAACGCTGGAGGGTGATATCCTGAGCGGATCCCTTGCCGCAGGCGAGCTTTTGACCGAGCTTAAGCTGTGCGAGCGTATGGGGCTGAGCCGAACGCCTGTCCGTGAGGCGTTGCACCGATTGATGCAAGAGGGATTGTTGGAGGAGACCACACACGGAATGGTTGTGCGCGGCATCTCCGAGAGTGATCTGGCGGATATTTACGAGATCCGCCGTCGCATCGAGGGCTACGCCACCAGACTTTGCGCCGAGCGTATCACCGAGGAGCAGCTCGCGGAAATGCGCGAGGTGGTCGATCTTCAGGATTTTTATACGGCACGCGGTGGCGCGGCCAATATCCGTGACGCGGACACACGCTTTCACGAGATGGTGTATCGCTATTGCGGCAGTGACGTCTTGCATTCGATGCTGACCGATCTGCACCGCAAGATCAAGCGGTTCCGCAAGGCATCGGTGGAAAACCCCGAGCGCGCACGCATTGCTGTCCGTGAGCACGCCGACATCCTTCGTGCACTCGAGGCGCGCGATGGCGATAAGGCCGAGCAGCTGGCGGTGCTTCATATCGAAAATGCGAGAGGCAGTATCGTTCTGACAACATCTGCCGATCCGAAAAATTGAGTATAGAGGAGAATATTATGGGACTTACCATTGCACAAAAGATCATCAAGGCGCATCTCGTCGAGGGCGAGATGGTGGCAGGACAGGAGATCGCTCTGCGTATGGATCAGACGCTGACGCAGGACGCGACGGGCACGATGGCGTATCTGGAGTTTGAGGCGATCGGCATCCCGCGTGTCAAGACCGAGCTGAGCGTCGCTTATATCGACCACAATACGCTGCAGTCGGGCTTTGAGAACGCCGACGATCACAGATACATCCAGTCGGTTGCCCGCAAGCACGGCATCCGCTTCTCGCGCCCCGGTAACGGCATCTGCCATCAGGTGCATCTCGAGCGCTTCGGCAAGCCGGGCAAGACGCTCATCGGCTCGGATAGCCATACCCCCACGGGCGGCGGTATCGGTATGCTCGCCTTCGGTGCGGGCGGTATGGACGTCGCGGTCGCAATGGGCGGCGGCGCGTATCATATCACCATGCCCAAGATGATCAAGGTCAATCTGACGGGCAAGCTGTCCCCGTGGGTCAGCGCCAAGGACGTCAGCCTTGAGATCCTGCGCATTCTGTCCGTCAAGGGCGGCGTTGGCTACATCATCGAGTGGGGCGGCGAGGGCGTTGATACGCTGTCCGTGCCCGAGCGTGCGACCATCACCAATATGGGTACCGAGCTTGGCGCAACGACCTCCATTTTCCCGTCCGACGAGACCACGCGTGCCTTCCTTGCCGCACAGGGCAGAGCAGAGGACTACGTACCGCTCGCCAGCGACCCCGATGCCGTTTACGACCGCGTGATCGATATCAACCTCTCCGAGCTTGAGCCGCTACTGGCTTGCCCGCACAGCCCCGATAACATCAAGAAGGCAAGCGAGCTTTCGGATATCAAGGTCGATCAGGTCTGTATTGGCTCTTGCACCAACTCGTCGTTGCGCGATATGCTGCGCGTGGCGGCCATTCTCAAGGGCAAGAAGATCGACGACTCGGTCAGCCTGTCCGTCTCGCCCGGATCGAAGCAGGTGCTGTCGATGATGGCGGATTGCGGCGCGCTGTCTGATATTATTGCGGCAGGTGCGCGTGTGCTGGAATGCGCGTGCGGCCCTTGCATTGGTATGGGCTTCTCGCCCAATTCGGCAGGCGTTTCGCTCCGTACCTTCAACCGTAACTTTGAGGGAAGAAGCGGCACCAAGGACGGTCAGGTCTATCTGGTCTCGCCCGAGCTGGCCGCCGCCTCTGCGCTGACGGGTCATATTACCGACCCCAGAACGCTGGGCGACTACCCCGAGATCACGATGCCCATCGATTTCAAGATAAACGATAGTGCAGTTATCCTTCCGGAGAGCCCTGAAAAAGCCCATGAGATCGAGATTCTTCGCGGTCCCAATATTAAGCCA
>JAGBTR010000333.1 GCA_017631215.1 Clostridia bacterium
CGCCGGGGTGCTTGCCGCAAGTGCAGGGCTTGGCGCAGGCACGGTTGATCAGGTCGACCGCGTAGTTGGACTTCGCGATGGCGTTGGGGTGGGGGTTGAAGACCACACCGTTGCCCGCCGCGATCATACCGATGCTGTTGCAGATGACCGTCTCGGAGGGGTTGGTCGAGGGCGTGATGCTGCCGACGACACCGAAGGGTGCCATCTCGGTCAGCGTCAGTCCTCCGTCGCCCGTCTTCACCGTCGGCTCGATGTCCTCGGTGCCGGGCGTCTTATCAGCGACCAGCTTATGCTTGGCCGTCTTGTGATCGACGCGACCCATCTTGGTCTCGGCCACGCCGAGTGCCGCCATAATGGGAGCCTCCTCGCGCGTCATCTCGCGGATGACGGTGATGAGCTTCTCGCGGTCTGCCACCGACATCGAACGAATGGCCTTGTAGCCCTCGTTTGCGGCGGCGATCGCGTCGTTCATATCGGCATAGATACCGATGAGCTTGCGACCCTCGTACTGGGTAGAATCCCACTGCTTGGTTGCTGCGGGAGCGGGTGCGCTCGTATTCATTTGCTTCAGCACGGATGCAACGATCTCGTTGATCTGTGCCTCGGTCCAGTTGTTCGCCATTTTATTTCTTCTCCTTTATCACAATATCAATGGTGAACCGCTTACTGATTCAACGCCATCATCACGCGGCGCACGACCTCCTGCACGTCCGTATCGGCGGCGGGAGCGGCGCTCTTACAGCACTCGCACGCACCGCCGGGGTGCTTGCCGCAAGTGCAGGGCTTGGCGCAGGACTCAGTCTTGGGTGCGTTGCCGCCTTCAAGAGCAACAATGCTGCGAGCAAGAATGCTGACGCGGCAGTAATGCTCGAGCGACTCAACGGCATCAAAGGCGTTGTACAGCGTGTCACCGACCGACAGCGAGGAATCGCCGTGGAAGATGTAGGCCTGCTGCTTCTTGTCGCTCATATACTCGGCGAGCTTGTTGGCATCGTGGTTGCTCTTGTCGTAGGCCGACGCGGGCACGTAGCCGAAGTACGCCTGCTTATCACCGGGGAGGGTGTACTTAGCCGCTTCAACGTCGGTCACGGCAAACGCCATCGACGCGGCGGGCTGGGCGTGCACGATGCAGTTGATCTCGGGACGCAGGCGGTAGATCTCAATGTGCATACGGACCTCGCTCGTGGGCTTCTTGCCCGCCTCGAGCGAATTACCGTTGGCATCGACGCGGACAAGCTTGTCCGGCGTCAGGAACGCCTTGCAAAGACCGCCCGGCGTGCAGATAAACTCGTTGTCGCTGATCTTGTAAGAGATGTTGCCGTGCTTGGCAATGACCAAGCCCTTTTCATACATCAGCTTACCGACCTCAACGATCTGCCGCTTGATCTCAAACAGGTTAGGCATATCGTAACCTCGATTTCTTCAAATTATTTCAGGGACTTTGCCAGCTTCAGGGCATCCAGCGCGATCATATACTCCTCGTCGGTGGGGATGACGAACACGCGAGCCTTGGAACCCTTGCCCGTCAGCTCGTAAGCCTCGCCGCGAGGGCAGTTTGCGTTGACGTCGTTATCCATCACGATACCGACGGCGTCCATATCGGCGCAGATGCGCTCACGCAGTGCGCGGTCGTTCTCACCGATACCTGCCGTGAAGACGATAGCGTCAACACCGTTCATCTCGGCAACGTACGAGCCGATGATCTTCTTTGCCTCGTGGACAAGCAGCTCGATTGCCAGCTCGGCTCTCTTGTTGCCCTCCTTGGCGGCGGCGTTGACCTCGCGGCAGTCGCTCGAAACGCCCGAAACGCCGAGCAGACCCGACTTCTTGTTGAGGATGGTATCGACCTCAGCGGCCGTGATGTTCAGCGTCTTCATCAGGAAGGGAACGACGGTGGGATCGATATTACCGCAGCGGGTACCCATAGGCAGACCCTCGTTGGGCGTGAAGCCCATCGACGTATCGACGACCTTGCCGTTCTTGATGGCGGTGATGGACGAGCCGTTGCCCAGGTGGCAGGTGATGACCTTCATATCGGCCAGATCCTTGCCGCAAAGCTCAGCGACCTTGCCCGAAACATAGCGGTGCGAGGTGCCGTGGAAGCCGTAGCGGCGGAGCTTGTAGTTCTCATAGTACTCGTAAGGAAGGGCATAGATGTAGGACGAGGGCTCCATCGTTGCGTGGAACGCCGTATCGAACACAGCGATCATGGGCTTGCCGGGGCAGTTCTTGCGGCAGGCCTCGATACCCTTGATGGCGGGAGGAGCGTGCAGCGGGTTGAGGCTGATGTTGGCCTCAAGGTATGCCATCAGCTCGTCCGTGATGAGCGTGGACTCCTTGTACTGCTCGCCGCCGTGAACGACGCGGTGACCGATGGCGTCGATCTCGTCAGCCGAGGCGATGACGCCCAGCTCGGCGTCGGTGAGCAGCTTGAGCACGAGGGCGATAGCGTCGTCGTGATCCTTGAGCTCAACGTCGGCCTGATAGTCGTCCTTACCGGGGCGCTTGTGGGTAATCATACCGCCGATGCCGATCTTCTCGCAGTTACCCTTGGCGATGACCTTGTTCTCGTCCATATCAAACAGCTGATACTTGAGCGACGAGCTTCCTGCGTTTACAACCAGAATTTTCATTTTGCATTTACCTCCGAATAGCGTCTTGCCGCGTCGCGTACGCCGCGTCAAGGCGAAAAATTGAACAGCAGAGAGCGGCATCCGTTCGAAAACGGGCAGACCTACCCATACTTGTATCATATTATATCACACGCGCCTCTTTTTTGCAAGGGCATTTACGAAAAAAAACGGCCAAAAACTAAAGTTTTCGTAGAGAAAAACGACAGTCGGGGGCAAAAATCTCAAATTTCTCGCGCGGAGAGAGAATTTGCAGTTTTGGGGGCTGTGGTTTTAGGTTTTCTATCTTTGCGAGAGATGGGCTTCCTTCGAGAAGCCCCTCCCTCCTCAAACAAATACCGCCCACCTGTTCGGCGGGCGGTATTGATCATGCTTCGTCCGTGTTCTCGTCGGCGTCGTAGTATTCGGACAGATCGAGCGCGGCGAGCTTTTTGGTGTCCAGCTTACCCTTGGCGCGCTCGTGGTAGGCGACGGCGTTGCGGGCGAGCATAGCGATCTGGTTGCTGAGCGACCGTCCCTCCAGCTCGGAGAGCAGGATCAGACGGCGCAGAAGATCCTCCTGCATACGCAGACGGACGGTGGGTTGCTTTTTGTTAGCCATAGCAAGGTCTCCTTGTTGTGTCGGTCATTCCTCCAACCGCTTGACGACGGTCGCGCGGTTGCAATAATTCAGGATGCGGAGTGCTTTTTCGGTCGCCTCGAAATAGAGGATGCCGCGCCGCTTCTCCGCCGTTTCGTACAGAACGAAATAGACGTTCGGGCGTTGCAAATCGGCGGTGATATCGACCGTTCTCTCGGGTGCGTAGCGCTCGGCCTGCGCAATATGGTTGCCCTCAAACGGTGCGATCAGCGAGGCGTCCTTGACGGCGATGTCGGCGATCCTTTTACGCGTACGGCCGCCAAAGATTTTGGAGACCGTCATCACGCCGCCCGTGAGCGAGTATTCGTACTCGACCGTCACGTACCGCCAGGTAAACCAGACAAGGATCCACGTGGTCAGCGGCACGATGGCCAGCATCGGGGCAAGGATGGAGGTCGCAAAGCCGATGACAAACAGCACGGCGACGTACAGCACGTATCCCGCCAGCAAAAGCGCGCGAGCTATACGAAAGGCGGGCTTTTTCTTGGCGGATATCACGTATTCGTAAGTAGCGGTATAATCCATATGCGGCTCCCCGTCGCTCAGAACTGCGGCGTGTAGGACGCGGTCGCGGAGAGTCGATTCTGAACGTAGCCCTGGAAGCCGTATTTCTGCAGCTCGTTGACGACGCTCTCATACTCGAGGCTGGTGATGCGGCGGCGGAGATTGTCGTAGGGGCAATCCTCGGGCACGAAATCGGGCACGTATTGGCTCATCAGGCTGAGGATGATGTCATCGGGCGCGAACATTTTGGCCAGCTCGCCGAGGATGGCAATGGAATCCTTGCGGCATCCGGGCAGCACCAGATGACGCACCAGCACGCCGCGCGTCAACAGTCCCTTGGAGGTCACGACGGGGCGACCGACCTGCTCGTGCATACGCTTGAGCGCCGCCGAGGCGACCGCAAAATAGTCCTCCGCGCCCGAATAATCGCGCGAGAGTGCGGGCGAGAAGTATTTGATATCGGGCATATAGATATCGACTAGCCCCTTCAGCGCGTCGATGGTCTCAAGCGACTCGTAGCCACCGCAGTTATAGATGACGGGAATGTACAGCTTGCTCTTGATGCGGCGCAGTGCCTGGATGATCTGTGCCGCGTAGTGCGACGGTGTGACCAGATTGATGTTGTGCGCGCCCTGCTGCTGAAGCGACAGCATTTTATCCTCCAGCTCGTGCAACGTGATCTCGCGACCCTTGGCCTTGTGGCTCACGTCGTAATTCTGGCAGTAGACACAGCGCAAATTACAGCCCGAAAAGAAGATGGTGCCCGAGCCGCGCGTGCCGCTGATGACGGGCTCCTCCCAAAGATGAAGCGCCGCGCGCGCGATACGCACGGTGGCGTTCACACCGCAGTAGCCGATGCCGCCGCTTTCTCTGTCCGCACCGCATTTGCGCGGACAATTCTGACAATTGCTCATTCGTTCTTCCTCCTTATGTTATACGGAGATGCGTTCTCTGCCAACAGTTTACCACATTTCCGCGCAAAAATCAAGGTGTTTGTAAAAAATGCCTCGTCGCGGTGAAAATTGTCACCCCCGCCCGTTTACTTTTGAGCGAAATTGTGGTATACTGTACCCGAAACGACCGTCAAACGGAGGCATCGATGATGAAAGAGACCATACAGACCGCTGAAATTTTGTGCGTGGGCACCGAGCTTTTGCTGGGTGACATCGTCAACACCAACGCCGCCTATCTTTCGCGCAGGCTGGCAGAGCTGGGCATCTGCGTCTACCACCAGAGCGTCGTGGGCGACAGCCCCGAGCGTCTGACCGACGCGCTTGCGCTGGCACTCTCCCGCGCCGATCTCGTCATCACCTCGGGGGGATTGGGTC
This sequence comes from Clostridia bacterium, assembly GCA_017631215.1. Taxonomy (GTDB): domain Bacteria; phylum Bacillota; class Clostridia; order Oscillospirales; family CAG-272; genus SIG644. The sequence goes on from JAGBTR010000333.1 coordinate 5,103, forward strand.
CGACCTACGACGACCTCACCCGCGAGACGGTCGCCGCCGCCTTTGGGCTTCCCCTGGAGCTTGACGGTGCCGTGCTTGAGGACATCCGCACCTACTTTACCCGTATGGGTCGCGTGATGACGGACAACAACAGCCGTCAGGCGATGGTGCCGCGCGGCGCGCGCGTGCTCAAGAACGACCAGGGCACCGCGCCGGGTCTGATCGTCACCGATGAAACAAGAAGCAAGACCGTCGTGCTGCTGCCCGGCCCGCCCCGCGAGCTCGAGCCTATGTTTGACACGCGCGTCGTTCCCTATCTGCGTGAGCGCACCGACTGCGTGCTGTTCAGCCTGAACGTGCATATTTTCGGTATGGGCGAGAGCACCGTGGAATCTCACCTGCACGATTTGATGACCGAGGGCAAAAACCCCACCGTTGCGCCCTACTGCAAGGCGGGCGAGGTCAGATTGCGCGTCACGGCGCAGGCGGAGAACGAAGAAGCCGCGCGCGAGATGTGTCAGCAGGCGCTTGCGCACATTATGGAGAGCGAGGTCGGCGCCCACGTCTACGCCGTCGTTCCCTCCTCCGAGGGCGAGGCAACGCTTGAGGGCGTCCTGATCCGGGAGCTGTGCCACCGAGGGAGGACGGTCGCGACGGCAGAGTCCTGCACGGGCGGTCTGATCGCCAAGCGGCTGACCGACATTTCCGGCAGCTCGGCGGCCGTCAAGGGCGGCTTTGTCACCTACACCAACGAAATGAAGACGAACCTGCTGGGCGTCTCGCCCGACACGCTGGAAAAATACACCGAATACAGCGAGCAGGTCGCCGCTGAGATGGCGCGCGGCGCGCGTCTTGCCACGGGCGCGGACATCGCCGTCTCGACCACGGGCATTGCAGGCCCCGGCGGCGGCACGGAGGACTGCCCCGTCGGCACGGTGTTCATCGGCATCAGCACCGAGGCGGGCGAGCGCACCGTCCGCTTGAATCTGTCGCCCCAGCGCTCGCGCGACTACGTCCGCACGCTGGCCGCCTCGCACGCGCTTTCCCTTGCCCGGCACGCCCTTTTGGCGCTTTGAGTCGCCTTTTGGCGGGTCGGATTGGCAAAAAATTGTCAAATTTCAAAAAAAAGAGGCAAAAGCCCTTGATTTTTTCACGGTTTTAGGGTACAATAATATAAGTTTTTATTTTTGGAACAAACCCGCACCCACAAACGGGGGGCGGCATGCATAAAGAAAGGCAGTGAAACAATTATGGCAAAATTCAGAAAGATTGGTATTCTCACCTCGGGCGGCGACGCTCCCGGTATGAACGCGGCCATCCGTGCGGTAGCACGCAAGGCGCTGGCTGAGGGCATCCGCGTCGTCGGCATCCGCGAGGGCTACGAGGGTCTCATCGAGGGTGACGTATACGATATGACCACGCACGACGTGTCGCAGATCATCACGCACGGCGGTACCATTCTCTACTCCAACCGTTCGCCCCGCTTC
>JAGBTR010000334.1 GCA_017631215.1 Clostridia bacterium
GAAAGAGAGGATAAGGAAAGATGTTAGATACCAAGAGTGAACAGAAATGACCCTTGACTGTAGGTGAAAGATGCAGTCAAGGGTCGTTTCTTTTTTCACCCGTGCGGCGCGTGCCGCTTTTTTTGTTGCCCTGACAAAAAGCACAACGAAATAGGCGGCGTGACCTCTGCTCGGTCACACCGCCCTTTTCTATGCTTTTTGATCTTACTTCAGCGCCGCCTGCAGTCGCTCTGCCGCGATGTCCACGTAGCGCTGGGTCGTTGCCGCCTCGGCAAAACCAAGTGCCGCGGTCAGCTCAGCGTCGGGCGATGCGACCGCCTTGGCCTCGGCGATCAGCGCATCCAGCTCGGCGCGGTCGGACGCGTACTTGCCGCGCGCAAGGACGATATCGTCCACCTTGAAGGTCAGCGTCTTGGTCAGATTCACCCAGAAGATGCGGACGTTCTTGATGGCGCTCATCTCGCTTGCGTTGCCGCGTGCCGTGCTGAGCGGCAGCAGGACGTGGTTCCAGCCCGCCTCAAGACCGATATTGGGCATAAGATAGGAAAACTCCTTGTTGTCCATCACCTCGGAGACCTCAATGTCACCGCTCGGCGACATATTGGCGGGATCGTCCACGTAGATCCACATCTCCAGATACCAATCCGCATAGTCCGCAGGCATCGCGATATCGTAGGGATTGCCCGTGTGCATAAAGTTGACCGCATACTGCGCGTTGCCACCCGTCGAGGTGAAGCAGCCCGCGCCCGCGACCTGGTTTTGGGTATCCATACCCGACGAGACCGTGCCCGTAAACGTCCAGCTGCCCTTTTCGTCGCAGGTATCGATCACGATGTACTCGCTCGACATATCCTCGGGACGGATGACCTCCTTGATCTTGAGCGCCGCGTATGCCTCGCGCAGTGCAGTCAGCGCCGTGGTGAATGCATCCGACTGCGAGGACAGGTAAGCGTTGTTGATCCCCTCGCGCGCCGCGAGGTAAGCGGCGTAGCTGTTGGGCTCGTATGCACTCGCGTCGAGCAGACGGTAGGCGTCGTCACACAAGAGCTGTGCCCTGGCAAATACGCTCGTGTTCGGCACCAATCCCAGTATGTCGGCGATATCATCCGTCAGCTTCTCGGCGGCGAGGATGTGGCTCTGCACCGTGGGGTGACTGTGCACGCCCACACCGTTCTTGCCCGTGTTCTGGGGCGCCATTACGGAGTAGTAAAGATCGTAGTCGCCCGCGTCGACGAGTGTGTCGACCGCCTTTTCCAGCGCGGCGCGGCGGCCGTCGCCCATCAGACCGTACGTCCAGACGATAAAGGCGTTCGGGTTGTTTTCTCTTACCAGCTCAAGGAAAGCGATGGCCTCCTCGGTCATATGGGCATCGGTCACGCGCTGACCGTTCACCGTCGCTCCTGCGACGTTGGTGCACAGATTGATGACGATAATGTCCGCGCCGTGTGCGTCAAAATCCCAAGCGGCGCTCGAGGCGACGTTGCCGGGCAGCGAGGCGGTCTTTTCGTAGTGATCGTAGAAGCTCGAGTGGCTGGAGGAATCGCGCACGAAGGCGATACCGCTGCGCGAGATGATCTCGACGTCGGCGTTCAGCGCGCGCGCCGTCAGCGTGGCGTAGGTCATGGTGCCGTCCTGCGTGGGCGTGGTGAATCTCTCGCCCGAACCGTCGGTGACCATATTACCAAAGCCCGAGGTGATCGAGTCGCCCACAAAGGCGATCTTGAGCTCCTTTGCCTCGGGCGCATTGCGGACAAACTCGCCGTCCTTGACAGAAAGCGACTTAAAGCCCAGCGTTGCCGAGCCGCCGTAGATGGCCTCGTTCTTTTTGCGTACCTCAATGGTGTGCTCGCCGTCCGTCAAGCCCTCAACAAGCGTATAACTGCCGTTTTTGGTGACAACGACCGTATTCGCGGGCGCAAGCGAGCCGTCGACGTAGACGCACAGCGAGCCAATGGCGTTGGGGTCGGTGTTGGTGGTCGTCAGCTCGGCCTCAAGACCCGTGCCGACGATGTTGACCGAAAAGCCCGAATACGTCCAGAACAGCTTGAGCTCCTTGTTCTGTACGAAGGTGCGACCGTGCAGGCGGAGGAAGTCGGTGATGCTCTCCTGCTCCTTGGCGGTAGCGGGTTCACCCGTGGGGAAATCCGGCTGTTCGGGCTCGGTGGGCTCGCTGGGCTCACTGGGCACGGTGGGCTCGCTGGGCTCGGTGGGCTCACTGGGCTCGGTCGGCTCACTCGGCTCAGTGGGCTCAGTCGGCTCAGTCGGCTCCTTGGGATCATCGGGCGTGGCGGGTGTACAGCCGATCGCCAGCGGGAGCAATGTGCAAAGGCACAGCGCGAGCGCCAGCACGCGAAGAAGTGTCAATTTTTTCATCATCATTCTCCTCTTTCACGGTATGTTTGGGGATACTGTATTTATTGTAGCACAAAAGCGGGCGACCGTCAAGGGCAGTTTGGTGAATCCTCTTGCAATTTGTGAGGGAATGTGGTAGAATGGTGGGGGGAGGGGGGGAGATATTCGTATGCCCTACAACTTCTTCCCTTTACCCTCACACAGCCACTTCGTGGCGCGTTCGGGGGCTGTACGTCTTCATTCTTTGCCTTGTGGCAAAGAACGAAGCAAGAAAACACACCAAAGGGATCTGCCCTTTGGATTCCCGTGGTGCGATGCGTTAGCTATCGATATTTCCGCCCCGAGGCAAAAATGTTTATCAACATTTTTCCTCGGTTGCGAAAATGACCTTCGCTGGCAAGAGGCCGCGTCGGGAAATCCAAAGATTCCCCTCCTACGGAGGGTTTATTGATGTCCCTCTGCCATTTTCGAGAACGGTTTTAGCCGTACTCCCCCTTTTTTGTTATGTTGGCGGCGAGTTTGCCCAAAGTCGGGCATCGCACCCCAGCCCAACCCGTCTTGGAGGCGGTGCCGAACAAGACGGAGAATCTTTGCTGAACA
>JAGBTR010000335.1 GCA_017631215.1 Clostridia bacterium
AAGCGCGAGACGGGCAAAACGCTGTCCGAATATACGCGCGAGAAGCGCATTCAGCACGCCGCGCATCTGCTGGCGACCACGCAGCTGCAGATCCAGACGGTCGCCCTCCATTGCGGTATGATGGACGTGCAATATTTTTCCAAGGTGTTCAAGCGCGAGCTCGGTCTCACCCCCTCAGAATACCGCCAATCGCTCAAGACGCGCGAGCGCGGCGCGCACTGAAGGCACACAGCCCAAACGCGCACTGCGAAGAAACAAAAAAAACAGCCGACGCCAGCAAGGGCGTCGGCTGTTTTGATTGCTCGGTCGGGCGGCTTACTGCTTGCCCTTCAGGCGCTCCTCGCAGATCGCACCGAGGTCGGGCTCGCCCCACGACTTGTTGTAGCCCGTAATGCCCATATCGGCGGGCGTACGGTAGTCGGGCAGGTTGTCTCGCTCGGACAGCTCCTCACGGACGGCCTGCAAATAGCGGAAGCCGTGCTCGTGCGAGGGGGCGATGTAGTGACCCTCGTCCCACTCGTTCCAGTTGTCGAGCATAAAGATGCGCTTGCCCCAAGCACCGTCGGGCAGTGCGTCGCACATCGCCTTCATACGGCGGATGGTCTCGCGGAAGCCCTCGGGCGAGAGGTGATAGATATGCTCAAGCTCGAAGTGGAAGCCCTGATCGTTCCACGCCTTGGTCATACGCGGCGTCGCGTCGCGGAAGCAGGAGGCGACGGGAACGTGCTTCATCGGGTCGGGCGCAAGACGCTTGCGGAGCATCTCGCACTGACCGCCGATGATCTGCTCGTCGGTCGGGTAGTTCGTGCCGGGCATATAGCCCGAATCGTAGGAGAAGTGGAAATCGTAGCCGCGGAGGTTCGTCTCGTGATACTCACCCTCCTTGACCTGATTGTAATCCCAGAAGCAGGGCGCGACGAGCAGACCGTCAAAGCCCTGGCTCTTGACGTACTCACGGCAAAGGTCGAGCACCTCTCTCTGCTCCTCGGGCGACGAGAAGGTCTGATCGAAGCGATACTTACCGCAGATCATCAGCACGGGCTTGTTGTCGATCTTGAGATAATTCTCGCGCTTGAAATAGGTCTCCGTCCAGAAGGGCAAGAGATTTTCCAACAGATCCTCGCGGCTCGTGCCGCCCCAGCGCGGCGCGTTCTCATACATGATGGCGAACTTGATCATATTCTGGTACTTGGCGCGGAACAGACCCTCGTGGATGCCGTGTCCGCAGCGCAGATCGTCGACCGTCACGGGCTTGCCCTCGTTGTCCTTCTTGCGATACCAGCAGTAGATGAAGCAGTTGATGCCGTGCTCGAGTGCCCACTTGATCTCAAAGTCGGTGACCATAGGGTCTTCCTCATCGTAATATCCCATCAGCGGCGTGCGCTCGGGATAGCCGTGCAGGTCGTCAAAGCCGTTGTGCAGACCGGGCGCGCCCTTCTTCCAGGCGGCGTAGTAGTGTGCCGCGACGATACGGTCGGTCGTGGCGGGACGGGGCTCGGGAACGTAATTTTCCAGCTTGATGTTATACATAGTACCCTCCGTTTTTGATTGTTATTTTCATTGATTTAATTTCTTATCTGACGATCACGCACTCGATGCCAAGAACGCTCGCGATCTTGGCGATGGTGTCGGCGTGGTGACCGATACCGAGCGCATAGTGGTGGGTGGGACCCTGCATCACCCACTGCTTCAAGAAGGTCTTGACGTCGGGCTCAAAGAAGCCGCGCGTGTTGGTGTTGCCCGTAGGCGGAATGGGACCTGCCTTGGACTGTCCCTCACCGACGACGAACTTCATCTTGCCGTCATACGTCTGGGTGATGCCCAGCATCGTGATGGGACCCTCTCGGAGCTTGAACTCGACCGACGCGCCGTGTCCCGGCTTGCCGTGGTACTTCTTGAGGCTACGCAGCACCGGCTTGCCGTCGGCGATGACCAGATGGTGCGGGCCGTCGTGACCGACCAGAATGAAGCCCTCGTCAAAGTCGATGGGATGGAACTCGGCAAAGCTGCCGCCGATGCCCAGTCGATCCATGATCAGCATCGCCACGCACGTCTTGATATCGTACTCGCCGCACATCGGAATGCCCTGCGCGTTGAGGATGGAGTTACCCACGATCAGCGTGCTGGCGACCTTGCGATGCAGGCTGTCCGCGCCGCCCTCGTAATAGTAGGCCAGACCGGTGAGCTTGTATTTTTCAACGAATTTATCGAGCGCGACCGCACTTTTCGCCGCCTGATACTTATCGGCATCCGTCAGCTTGGTGGTCAGCGGATCGGATTTTGGCTCGGGCATATCGAACTCCTCGTCGATGACGCGGATCTTGGCCGCGATCTCGTCCTCGGTCACCGTCTCGTAAACGGCGAGCAGGTCGTCCACCTCAAGCAGCGGCACGTGCAGACCAAAGGCGGCGGACAGCGCCGTCGGGTCGGCGTGCATATCGTACATCGCCTCCATCGTATGTCCCATCAGACCCATACGCACCCCCTTCAGACCGTTCAGCACCTTGGCGATATCGCACCACGCGGCGATCTCGCGCTCGGCGTCCGCATCGTCGTACAGCGTGCCGATGATGACGTCGTGGATCTTTTTGCCAAGTCTGACCGCCACGCCCGTGAACTCGGGGACGGAGCAGATGTTGTCGTTTTCAAGCTGCATAAAGGTATTCGCCCGACTGTAATCCATCGCCGTACGCGGCTGGAGCGCGACCAGCACCATCGGAAGATTGCTTTCCATCAGAATGGGCGCAAAGACGGACGAGGTGGCGTAGGTGATCATATTGCACATCAAAAGATCAAGTCCATCGCTCTTCATACGTGCCGCCGCATCATAGGATGCCGTGTTGTTGCCGATGATGCCGTAGTCGACCACCTCGACGTCGTTTTTCTTGAGCATCGCGATAAAATCGCGGTGATAGCGCTCCAAATTCTCACGAAGCCCCTCAAACTGCTCAAAATAGACCTCGTGCACCACGGCAAACGTGCCGATGCGCGCACTTCTTCTCGCCTTGCGTTCGATCATGATGTCGTCTCCTTTTTTGTATGAAAATTTTCGAAATTTTCGATTTGATATCTTGATTTTACACTTGTTTTGTTATATAATCAAGTCACAAACCAAAGATATCCTTGTACAAAACAAAGATGAGGTAACGCAATGGAGATCTCCTTTTACGACATCAAGCCCTATCTTCGCTTCGTGCGCTATATGAATCTTGACCGCACCACCGCCTACGCCCCCTTCATTCCTTACGACGCGCGGCTGTTTTACGCGCTGGGCGGCGAGGGCGTCATCGAGGTGCGCGGCACCCCTTACCCGATGCGACACGGCGATATCATTTTTATCAATTCGGGCGTGGACTACCACATCCGAACGCCCGAGCGAGAGGCCCGCTATCTGGCCGTCAATTTTGACTTCACCTTTGCCGCCTTTCAGCAAAGCGTCCCCCTTCCCCCTGCCGTCGTTGGCACCTTTGACCGTCAGAAGCTGGTCTCGCACGTCAGCTTTTCGGATGCGACCGACTTCAACGAGGTCTTCTATCTCAGCGGTATGACCTCGGTCGAGCAACGGCTGTGCGCGATGGAGAAGGAATATGCACAAAGGCTTCAGCTGTATGAGCTCAGACTCAGCGCGAGTATGACGAGCGTGCTGACCCAGTGCTATCGCCATAAGACCATACACGGCTTTACGGGTGTCGACCGCGAGACGGCCGACGACATCATCGCCTACGTCCAAAGCAACCTCCACCACCCGCTCTCCAACATCGAGATCGCGGCACAGTTCCACTACCACCCCAACTACGTCAGCAGTCTGATCCGCCGCTACACGGGACACCCGTTGCACCGATACGTTATGAGCCTGCGCGTTGCCAAGGCCGCCGATCTTCTGTCCTCCACCTCGATCCCCGTGGGAGAGATCGCCGCACTCTGCGGCTTTTACGACGCCAGCCATCTGACGCGTTGCTTCAAGGAGGCCACGGGTATCCCCCCACAGCAATACCGAAGCAGCTATCAGTAAAGGCATCCGTCCACCGGCATCGACGCCGCATAAAAAATCCCCGACCGTGTTCCGATGGCACGCGGTCGGGGATCGCTTCATTACTTATACTATTGCAGTGACGTCGGCGCGCCGCTTTGAATCGTCCGACCGATGATCATGCGTTTCAGCTCGTCCGAAAGACGGTTGAAATATTCGGAATATCCTCCGACTCTTACGATCAGGTTGCCGTGTCGCTCGGGATGCTCATAGGCATCGAGCAGTTCCTCACGCGAGGCATAGGTGATCTGCAGCTGAATGCCGCCACGGCTCATATACCCCAGAATCAAGGCCTTCAACACGCCGTCGCTCATATTCGCCGTCACATTGAAATTGAGCACCGGAACGCCCAAGGCGCGCCGGAGATCCAACGCCGTTACGCTGTTCAACAGGGCGGTCGGCCCCTTCGTGTCCTTGCCGAAGATGGCGGC
>JAGBTR010000336.1 GCA_017631215.1 Clostridia bacterium
CGGGACATGCAACGATACACTGACCGCAGTTGATGCAGGCGTTGTCGCTCAGCTTGCTCTCGAAGGCGCAAGCGATGTGCGTGTCAAAGCCACGGTCGTTGGCGCCGATGACGCCGATCTGCTGGATCTTATCACACATAGCGACGCAACGACGGCAAAGGATGCACTTGTTGTTGTCGCGGATGATGGGCGAGCCCGTCTCGATCTCGTACTTGTTGACCTCACCGACAAAGCGGGACTCCTCAACGCCGTAGTCGCGGCACATCTGCTGCAGCTCGCAGTTGGTGGAGCGCACGCAGGAGAGGCACTTCTTGTCGTGGTTGGACAGCAGCAGCTCGAGGTTCATCTTTCTCGAAGCAGCGATCTTGGGGGTGTTGGTCTTAACGACCATACCGTCGGTCACGGGATATACACAAGCGGTGACCATACGGAAGGGCTTACCGCCCTCGGAGACCTCAACAAGGCACAGACGGCAAGCGCCGATCTCGTTGATGTCCTTCAGATAGCAAAGGGTCGGGATATCGATGTGGGCAGCGCGTGCTGCTTCCAGAACCGTGGAGCCCTTCGGGACGGCGTACTCTACGCCGTTAATGATAACGTTTACAGTTTCCATATTTCCACAATTCTCCTTTCTCAGTTCTTGTAAATAGCAGCAAACTTACAGTTGTCGATACAAGCACCGCACTTCACGCACTTCTTGGTGTCGATCGCAAACGAAGCAAGCTTATGACCGGGTGCCGTGTAGTCGGTTCTGGTGATGCACTCAGCGGGGCAGTTCTTAGCACACTTGCCGCAGCCGATGCACTTCTCGGGATCGATAACGAACTGGACCAGCTTCTTGCACACGCCTGCGGGGCACTTCTTGTCCACGATGTGTGCGATGTACTCATCCTTGAAGTAGCGGAGCGTGGAGATGACGGGGTTAGGAGCCGTCTGACCAAGGCCGCACAGCGATGCGCTCTTGATGTAGTTGCAAAGCTCCTCCATACGGTCAAGGTCCTCCATCTCGCCGTTACCCGAGATGATCTTGTCAAGGAGCTCCAGCAGTCTGCGCGTACCAACGCGGCAGGGCGTGCACTTACCGCACGACTCATCAACCGTGAACTCCAGGAAGAACTTAGCGATATCAACCATACAGTTGTCCTCGTCCATGACGATCAGACCGCCCGAGCCCATCATCGAGCCGATAGCGAGCAGGTTGTCATAGTCGATGGGGGTGTCGATCAGGTCAGCGGGAATGCATCCGCCCGAAGGGCCACCCGTCTGAGCAGCCTTGAACTTCTTGCCGTTCGGAACGCCGCCGCCGATCTCCTCGACGACCTCGCGCAGCGTGGTACCCATAGGAACCTCGACCAGACCCGTGTTGGTGATCTTGCCGCCCAGAGCGAATACCTTCGTACCCTTGGACTTCTCGGTACCCATACCCGTGAACCAATCAGCACCGTTGAGGATGATCTGCGCGATGTTTGCGTAGGTCTCAACGTTGTTCAGGACGGTAGGCTTACCGAACAGACCCTTGACTGCGGGGAACGGAGGACGGGGACGAGGCTCGCCGCGGTGACCCTCGATCGAGGTCATCAGAGCGGTCTCCTCACCGCAAACGAATGCACCGGCACCGAGGCGCAGCTCGATGTCGAAGCTGAAATCCGTACCGAAGAGGTTCTTACCGAGCAGACCTGCCTCGCGCGCCTGATCGATAGCGATCTGCAGACGCTGAATAGCGATGGGGTACTCTGCACGGACGTAAACGAAGCCCTCGTCAGCGCCGATAGCGTAGCCTGCGATGGCCATTGCCTCGATCAGCGCGTGGGGGTCACCCTCAAGGATGGAACGGTCCATGAACGCACCGGGGTCACCCTCGTCTGCGTTACAAGCGACGTACTTCTTAACCTCGCCTCTCTTGGAGCAAGCGAACTTCCACTTCAGACCCGTGGGGAATCCGCCGCCGCCACGACCGCGCAGACCGCTGTCGAGAACGGTCTGGATAACGCTGTCGGGATCCATCTCAAGCAGAGCCTTGGCAAGAGCCTGATAACCGTCTCTTGCGATGTACTCGTCGATGTTCTCGGGATCGATCAGACCGCAGTTACGCAGAGCGACGCGGTTCTGCTTCTCGTAGAAGCGAGTCTCGAACAGCGAGCTGGCAACGTGATGGTCACCGGACTGCTCGTGATACTCAAGCTCCTCGACGGGCGTACCGCCGATGAGGTGCTGCTCAACGATGGTGGGGATGTTCTCGGGAGTGACCATGCTGTAGAAGGTACCCTCGGGATAAACGATCATAATGGGGCCGAGTGCGCAAAGACCGAAGCAGCCGGGGCAGACGACCTTGATCTCGTCAGCGATGCCGCGAGCGGCCAGCTCCTTGTTCAGCACGTCAACGAGTGCAGGCGAGCCGGAAGAGGTACAACCGGTACCGCCGCAGACCATTACGTTCTTGCGGACCTTACCGTCTACCTTATCAGCACCGACGCGAAGAGCGATCAGCTCCTTTGCCTGCTCGCGAGCGGCATTCAATTCAGCAACAGTTTTAATCATCATAATTCAGTTACCTCCAATCAAGCCTGATACTTGGCCAGAATACCGGGAACATCCGCTTTGGTCAGACGGCCGTAAACCTCACCGTTGACGGTAAGGACGGGAGCAAGACCGCAGGCACCGATGCAGCGGGTAGCCTCGAGCGAATACTTTCCGTCGGGAGAGGTGCTGCCAACAGGCAGATCGAGCAGCTTGGAAAACTCATCAATAATGTCTCCCGAGCCCTTAACGTAGCAAGCCGTACCAAGGCAAACTGCGATAGCGACCTCACCGTTGGGATTGAGCTTGAACTGTGCGTAGAAGGAAGCGATACCGTAGATCTCCTCCATCGGGGTGCCGGTCTTGTCGGCGATGATGCGCTGGACCTCGATCGGCAGATAGCCGTAGATCTCCTGCGCCTCCTGAAGAATAGGCATCATGGCGCCCTTTACACCGGCGTACTTCTCGATCACAGCGATCAGCTTTGCTTCCTGCTCTGCCGTGCCGCGAAATTCGACAGTGGTCAATTTCTTCTTCATGCTTGTGTAACCTCCTGAATGATATTTTTTTAACATAGGGAAACGAAAAAATTGAGCGTTTGACGGACTGATTTGGCTGCACCCGCTCGTCCGCGCACGCATGCTTCTATATTATACTATAAAATTTCGCAAATGTCCATAGGTAAATCGCAAAAAGTCGGAGAAAATTTTACGTTTTTTGTTAATTTTTTAGCAAAAACGACGCAAAACGAGAAAAATGTCTTATTTGAGGCAAAAGGAGCATCCCGTTCTCACAGGATGCTCCCTTTCTGTTTGGCTTATTTTCTCTTCTTTTTGGTGATGACAACGCCGGCGGCAACAAGTGCTGCAGCTGCTACTCCTCCAACGATCC
>JAGBTR010000337.1 GCA_017631215.1 Clostridia bacterium
CAGAGCGGTGAGTCGATGCTGCTTGTCGAAGAGGGGAGCGACGTGGTCGCCTTCAACCCCCTGCGCACCAGCGGTCTCTCGCACGAGTGCGATGATAGCTCGACGCTGACCGTGTATAACCGTATCGTCAACAGCAACGTCTACGAGCCGACCCTGCGCGTCTCGCCTCAACGTGCGCGCACCGATGTTACCCCCGGCTGTGAGATGGCGCGCGTCGAACTGTTCAGCACCGACAGCACCGACGGCATCGAGGGCGTCACGCTCAATACCGATCCCCGCTTTATCAAGAAGGGAAGTGCCTCGCTCAAGCACGAGGGCGAGGGCTCGCTCGTCTTTGACGCGCACTTTGACCCCGTGGATGCCACGGCGCTTGGCGAGGGCGAGCTGTATCTGCATATGTCGGTCTGGATCGAGCACACCGTCCACCACGTCTGGCACCCCCGAAGCTGTATCACGCTGACCAATATGTCGGGCAAGGGCGGCTGCTTTGAGTGGTCGACCACCTCGTTCGTCACCGTCCCCGGCTGGAATGAGCTTTATCTGCCCCTGAAGGCGGGTCATATCGGCGTGGCACGGAGTATGCAAGCCGACGCGCTCGGACAGCTCAAAATGACGTTTGCCTATAACGGTAAGAACATTTATCCCACCGTCTGTATCGACGACGTCTATCTCTGCACCGTCGAGCCGCACCCCACGACCGTGCGAGAGGTCGAGCCCACCGAGCTTGACGACTACCTCATCCCCGACCCCGTCATCGTCGAGCATCCCACGCGCATCCTGATCGAGGACGGCGAATCGCTTGCCCACGTTATCAGTGCCGCCGCGCTGAATACCGACCCCGCCTTCGTCAAGGAGGGAAGTGCCTCCATCCGCAGCCTGACCGACGACGAGGTCAAGCTGGAGCTTCGCTTCCCCGAGGTCGACGCGACCGAATACAAGGACTACGGCTTTTTGCATATGTGGCTGTACGTCGAGGACGTCGCGGACATCGGCGCGGGCGGTCAGATCGAGCTTTGCTCGGGCGGCGACAAGGATACGGGTGAGCGCTTCTGGACGACCACCTCGTACGTCAGACGCAGCGGCTGGAACGAGCTGTGGCTGCCTATCCATCGATCTACGCTGTCCACGACCCAGCCGCCGCACGACCCGTCGCATATCAATTACATCCGCGTCTATACCTCGAGCAGAAAGACGCCCGTGATGTATTTTGACGATATTTACCTCTGCAATAAGGCCGACGCCTCGGTGTATGATGAGAGCAACACGCGCCGTGCCTGCCTTGAGTGACGGCGTCCTGCGCGCGTTTGTCGGGTGAAAATCGAAAAAAAGAAGAAAAAAATCAAAAAACTATTGACAACGGGAACAAAATCTGCTATAATGCTGATTTGATACGGGTGCCGGAGCGCCCGTCTCCTTACCGTGCAAAATCGATAAGGCACGGTCGAAAGTCCATAGGGAGGTGTAAAACGATATGGAAAAAATTATCAATTCTTACGAGTGCATGTTCATCATCAATGCCGCAAACGGCGATGATGCAGCCAAGGCAACCGCTGAGAAGTTCACGGAGACCATCAAGGCCAACGCTGAGATCGTAGAGGTTGCTGAGTGGGGCAGACGCCGTCTGGCATACCCCATCAACGACGAGAACGAGGGCTACTATATGCTCTACACGTTCAAGTCTGAGGGTGAGTTCCCCGCAGAGCTTCAGCGTCTCGCCAACATCGACGAGAACGTGGTTCGTTGCATGATCCTCAAGCTGGATTACGATGCAACCGAGTACGCTGCCAAGAAGGCTGCCGCTGCTGCAGAGGCTGCCGCTAAGGCTGCTGAGGCCGCTGCTGCTGCCGCTGAGGCTGCAGAGGCTCCCGCCGTTGAGGCAGAGCCCGCCGCAGACGCTGAGTAATCGTTTGCGACATCCTTTGAAAGGAGCGAAAGAGTCGTATGTCGAACTTGAATCTGAACAAGGTCGTTCTGTGCGGTCGCCTTTGTGCTGACCCCGAGCTGAAGCAGACGCCCAGCGGCGTAGCCGTTGTGTCCTTCACGCTGGCGGTCAACCGTCGCTACTCGTCCAAGAACGACGCGCAGTCGGGTCCCCAGGCAGACTTTATCAGTTTGGTAGCATGGAGACAGACCGCCGAGTTCATCGCGCGCTACTTCCGCAAGGGTTCTTCTCTTTGCGTGACCGGTTCGATCCAGACCCGTAAGTGGCAGGATCAGAGCGGTCAGAACCGTTACGCCACCGAGGTGGTCGTTGACGACGCAATGTTCGTTGACAGCAAGAGCGAGGGCGGTGCGCCCCAGGGCGGCTATACCCCCGACGCTTACGCGGCTCCGTCCTTCTCCTCGCCCGCCGGTGCAGATGCACCCCGCTTTGAGGAGCTGAAGTCGGACGACGATCTGCCGTTTTAAGGCAACATCCCGTTTTTGAAAATTTATAAGGAGGATTGATGACATGGATAATAAAGTTGAAAATGCAGCGGCTCCCGTAGCCCGCGCTCCTCGTCCCATGACGAGAAGAAGAAAGAAGGTCTGCGTATTCTGCGCAGATAAGGTCGAGTTTATCGATTATAAGGATACCGCAAAGCTGAGAAAGTTCATCAGCGAGCGCGGCAAGATCACGCCCAGACGTATTTCCGGTACCTGCGCTAAGCATCAGCGCGAGGTCAACACGGCCATCAAGCGTGCCCGTCAGGTTGCACTGCTGCCCTACGTTTGCGACTGATTTCAGCAAATAAACCAACACACAGAGAACGCTCTGCCCTCAAGCTCCGGTTGAGGGTGGGGCGTTCTTTTTTTGCGTCCGCCGCCGACCGGCACGCCATAAAAGTCTTGACAATCCGACGGAAATCCGTTATAATGATTTTGTATTCCATCTCAAACGGAGGTGTGCTGTGAACACTGTCAAGATCGACGCAAGGCAAACCAAAATGATCGCCCACCGCGGCGTGTGCGGTCTGGAGCGCGAGAATACCTGCGCCGCCTTTGTTGCGGCGGGCAACCGCTCCTACTTCGGCATCGAGACGGACATCCGCCCCATGCCCGACGGTCACTTTGCCATCATCCACGACTTTACCACCGAGCGCATCAGCGGCGGCGCGTATAGCTGTGAGATCGAAAAGACCGACTACGAGACGCTCCGACAAGTGACGCTGCTCGACCTCGACGGTCACGGCGCGCGCAACGACCTCCGCGTCCCGCTGCTCGAGGAGTACGTCCGCATCTGTAAAAAATACGAAAAGACGTGCGTGCTTGAGATCAAGGAGCATTTCACCGAGAGCGACCTTGCCCGCGTGGTCGAGCTCATCCGCTCGTTTGGCTATCTCGATCACGTGATCTTCATCTCGTTTATGTGGGATAGCTGCATCACGCTGCGCCGCCTTTTGCCCGATGCCCGCATCCAGTGGCTGACCGATCTGGAGGTCACCGACGAGATGATCGCCACGCTGGTGGACAATCACCTCGACCTCGATATCCATTTCAGCCGCCTG
>JAGBTR010000338.1 GCA_017631215.1 Clostridia bacterium
ACTCAACTCTCACCGTCACGATCTGCTTCGGTGCCGCGTGCAACGCCACCTTACCGCGAACGGCACTCCGATCGGCAACCTTGTCCTCTGCCAGATTCACCTCGCACACGCTCTTGGGTGCGCGGAACAGCTTGATCGCAAAGTCGACCTCCTTGTCCGTCGTGTTGTACAGGCGGAGAATGAAGGCGCCGTCGCGGTTGTGCGTCGCCTTGCAGGCGGTCAGTACCATCGCCTGTGCCTCGTCCTCAACCGCAAACAGCTTGTGCTCGTGCGGCAGTACCACGTGCGCGTTTGCGATCGGACGGTAGAACGTCTCGTTCATACCGGCCGCCTGCACAAAGGCACGACCGCCAAGGAACTTGTTGCTGTCGACACTCTGCACCGACGTGTAAGGCAGGCTGGTGAACTGTGCTGCCTTGGCCGCCACCGCCGCCTCGACATGGTCGCCCGCGTAAGGATACAGCGCCAGTCGGCACTTCTGCTCACCCAGACACTCGCCCTCGGGCGTGAAGACGTAGGGGCCTTCGCCGCCAACGGCACCGCCGCCCGTGAAGCGGTCAACGGCACGAAGCAGCGTCATCGCCAGCGTGCCCGGCTTGCCCGTGAGCGGATGGTTCATATGCTCGTACTCATACAGACCGACGTTGAGCACAGCAAAGCCATAGCCCTCACCGTCGATACCGACGAATTCCGTGTTGGGATGCGTCTCATCGCCCGCCCACGCGCTCACGCGGTTACGCATAACGACGTCGTAGGGCTGACCTGCATAGTTGACCTCGTTGCCAATGCCGGTCGGCATATACATACGAACACGGTGACGCGTGCACTGGTTGTTGAGACGGACATACACGCCCAGCGAGCGGTCGCCGCGACCCAGCGTGACCAGGATGTCCACGTCCACGTAGCCCGCTCCGACCTCGCGGTCGATGTTCATACGGTAGGAAATGGAGCGCGACTGCATCAGGGGCGTATCCTCGACCACGGCCACGCGTGCGCGGACGTTGTCGCTGAGGATGGGCGTGTCGCCCTCCAGCGCCATATAGCGGTAGGAGTCGCCTACGTCGGCAAGATCCTCTATCAGGAGCAGGCCCTCGTAGGTCTTGCCCGTCTTCTTGTCGGTCAGATCGACCGTACCGTTGCGGTTGATGTGCGCCTTGAGATACTCGTTCTCCAGCTGGAACGCCGAGCGGCGGCGCGTGGGCTCGACCGTCAGCGTACCGGGCTCGGGCGTCAGCGTCAGCACGCGGTAGGACATACCTGCCAGCTTGAGGCGGTAGCGGATCGTATACGTGTTAACGGTCTTGGTGCCGGGCAGATTGATGCTGCTGAGCATACGCACGACGGCGTCGCGCTCGATGCGAATGACCTCGAAGGGGATCTCGCGACCTGCGTGGTCGGTGAGGGCAAACGCGCCCGTGTCCTCCTCGACGGGGATGGTGACCGTCGCCTCCATCACGCCGTTATACTCGAGCGGCGTGTTGTTGGTGTTCATGATCAGATACTGATTGTCCTCCAGTCCCTCGCGGTCGAGGTGCTCCATCATCGCCGCCGTGCCGCGCGAGATCAGGTCGGTGACGTTCTCATCCACGCGGATGAAGCGATCCACCATATGTGCGTGGACGGCATCGACCGAGCAACCGCAGATGGAATCGTGCGGGTGGTTCTGGATGAGCAGCTTCCACATATACTCGGAATAGTCGTGGGGGTAATCACACACACCCAGCGCGCCCGCCGTCGTGTAGAGCGGCTCGAACTTGCGCTCGAGCAGCGCCTGCAATCTGGCGTTGTACTGCTTGAGATAGATGCGCGACGCCAGCGTACCCGTCAGCACGTGCGCTGAGCCGCGATCGCGGAACTCGCCCGTGTAGGTGGCCAGCTCCAGCCCCTGCTCCTCGATGTCCTTCTTGAGGCGGTCGAGGTACTCGGGCATAGTATCCTGGAAAAACTCCTCGTCGTCATTCAGCAACGGCTTGACCTTTTCGATGATCTCGGAAAGATCCTCCTGCGCCTCGAGGTGGTCGACGCCGTTCATCAGCAGATAGGAGGACGTCTTGCCCTTCTCTGCACACTGCTCACCGCGCATACGTGCCAGCGCCAGTGCCTTTTCGGGGTCGGCGGAGAAGCGCTGGGCGTTGTTGTACCACGCGAACATATGCTCGCACAGCACGCGCGAGCCGTCGTCGCTCACCCAGTAGAACTGCGACCCCTCGCGACCGTAGCCGCGACCGAAGATGCAGGTGTCAAGACCGAAGCGAGCCAGCATCTGGGGCAGCTGGGAGCAAAGACCGAACTGGTCGGCGGCGTAGCCCACCATGGTGCATTTGCCGAAGCGGTCGGCGATCTTCTTACCGATGAGCAGATTGCGCACCGTTGCCTCGCCCGAGGTCAGGTGGAAATCGTTCTGAACGTACCAAGGGCCGACCAGCAGACGGTCCTCGCGAACGTACTTCTCCAGCGCCTCGCGGCGGTCGGGACGAATCTCCAGATAATCCTCCAGCACGATGGTCTGGGCGTCCATATGGAAGCGGTAATTTTGGTCGGTGTCAAGAATATCCAGCAGACGGTCGATCAGGTCGACCAGACGCATACGGAAATTCTCCAGCGGCAGATACCACTCTCTGTCCCAGTGCGTGTGCGAAATGATACAATACTTTTTGGTTGGTGTTGCCATGAAAAATCCTCCAAATTCAAATTATAAATGCGGGCAAAAACCACGCATCGTATAGCCACAAAAACAGCGCCGCAACGATCAACAGATCCCAGGCCACAGCGCACAGCACCGAAGAGGCGCGACCAAAGCCCCATCGCATCCGACGCTCCAGCGTGGTGGCGGGTTGGGTCACAAGGCACAAAAACGCCATCACACCAACGACCGCCGTCAAAAGAATGCGGTCGACCGTTGCAAGCGCGGGCAAGCGATACGACAGCACGAACAGCGCGACGTGCACCGCGACCGTGCCAGCGAGCGTGAGCAGCACGGCGAGGTTGGTCGTGTACAGTCCCCCCTCATCCAGCTTGGCCTTTTTGCGTGCCGCACCGTAAAGGATGCGGTGCCAGGGACGCGGCAGGTGGGTGGACAGATAGGACGCCGAGCAATGGGCGCGGACGGCGCGTGTGATGGGACCGCGCACAAAGGCGACGTAGCCAAGAATGCACAAGGTCAGCCAGACCGAGCCGAAGACGCGGGGATCGGTCAGCCCGCGCGGCAGAGCCAAAAACAGATCGGCCAACAGTTGATTCACGGACTTATCCCCCTCTCACGCCGCGTGCGGCAGATAGCAAGTGAGAGCGTGCTGTACGGCACGCCCCACACAAGCATATCAGATACAAACGATAAACAGCCAAGCCAGAATAGCGTTAATGATGGAACGCCACGAGATAGCCGGCAGGGTAAGAAAGATCGTTATGACCGAAACGATGAGAATGACGACGCCCATCAGGCGGCATTTTCTCTTTTTGACACCGATCAGACCGAGGACACCGGCAATCAGCGTGAGCACGCCGACAGCGGCAGAGGCCAGCGCACCGATATTCAGTGCCAGCACTGCCTTGATGGCCGTAATGGGCGACAGAATGCCCCAAATAATGTAGGCAATGCTAATGATGACGCGAATGAGCGTTCTGGTATTTTGCTTCATAATGCTTCTCCTTTGATGAGCAGATGATCCTTCCTTGCGGAGGGTTCTGTGACTATTATACCGAATGGTACCGATTTTGTCAATATTTACGAAGAAAAATCGCAGTGCTTTTTGACGGCGAAAAAAATGTTGAAAACTTTTTTGAAAAATTGCAAAAACCTCTTGAAAAATACAAAAGAATGGTGTATAATATATCCGTTGCGGAGGCATAGCTCAGTTGGTCAGAGCGTTCGGTTCACATCCGAGAGGTCATAGGTTCGAGCCCTATTGTCTCCACCAAAGAAAGAAGGATACCCATCGGGTGTCCTTCTTTTTTTGGTGGAGACCACGGGCGAGCACCTATGTGAAAGAATGCGCGAAGCGCATTCTTTGTGAACTCGCCTTTGGCGAGTTCGAGGTTCGAGCCCGTTCATCTCCGCTCAAAAAAACACCCATCGGTGGTGCTTTCCTTTTTTTGGCGCAGACCACGGGTGAGCACCTATGTGAAAGAATGCGCAAGGCGCATTCTTTGTGAACTCGCCAGAGGCGAGTTCGAGGTTCGAGCCCGTTTATCTCCGCTTATCCCCCCCATCGGTGGTGTTTCCTTTTTTGATACAGCCCGCGAAATCGAAGCCATACACGATCAAGACCTGCCCCGTGCAAAATCTTCACAAAATATTTACACCCCTTCCCTTATCCGTCCGCCTGCTGTGTGGTATGATAATAGCATAGACATCACAACGGAAAGGATGGAATGCTATGAAAAAAACGGCAAAGGCATTGCTGCTCACCTCCGCCATCGTCACGGCAACGGCGGCTTCGGTCGGGGCGCTGTACAAAAAGACGGTCAAGGAGCTGATGAAGATCGCGCTCGACCGAGAGGAGCCCCGCGCGCTCCGACGCGACAAGGACAAGCTGA
>JAGBTR010000339.1 GCA_017631215.1 Clostridia bacterium
ACAAGGGCGCCGATCGCGCCGCCGCAAAAGCCTGCGCCCTGAAGAAACGCCTCGGGGATGCGCCAGGGCTTGTGCTGTGGCTTATATTTGTCGTTGCGGTAGGCTCAAAAGGCGTCATGGCTGACCAGACCGTAAATGATGGGGTAGAAAAGAATTTTAGCGGGCATAGTGTTGAGATCCTTTCAAAATAGGTTGCTTACAGTATAACCGCTTTTCCGTTTTTTGTCAAGAACATATTGACAAAATGCGGTTTTCGTGGTACAATTTTCGCATAGCGAATGGTGGCGCGAAGGGTCACCACGCACACTTGAGACTTCGGGAGTATGCGCGCATACTCCCTTGCTTTTTCTGCAACGGCTGTATTTGTTTACGGAAGGAATGGAAATCGATGAAACACACCAAAAAGCTGCTTGCGACTATGCTGATGCTTTCTCTGCTGCTCGCCGTTTTTGCTTCTTGCGGCGCACCGAGCAACGTGTCGAGTGATATCGTCAATATCGGCGTGACCGATACGCTGCCCTCTGTCAACCCGCTCCTCTTGGACGCCAGTGAGATCGCCAAGACGGTCAGCGACCTGCAATTTTTGCCGCTGTGTGAGCTCAACGACAAGATGGAATTCGTCGGTATGCTCGCGGACAGCATCACGACCGAGGATCATATCAACTTCACCGTCCACATCAACGAGAACGCGGTCTGGAGCGACGGCACGCCCGTCACCTCGCGCGACCTGCTGTTCTCGGTGCTGCGCTACGCCAGCCCCGTGATCGGCAACACGAGTATGCTGCTCTATGCCTTCGAGGGCTTTGATGAGAACACGGGCTTTGTGACCGAGGGCGCGACGGTCGAGGATCTGACGGGTGTGGTCGCGCTGGACGACAAGACCGTGCGCTTCACCGCACGCAGCGAGATGCCGCTGGCATCCTTCCAGAACACCTACGGTCGCTATATCCACGTCATTCCCGCGCACGTGCTTGAGGACGTTCCCGAGGCAGAGCTGGCGGGATATGCGTGGTTTGACGCGCCGACGGTGGTGTGCGGTCCTTACCGCATCGTGGATTACGACCGCGACCACTATATCAGCTTTGTCGCCAACGAGCGCTACTATCTCGGTGCGCCCCGCATCCCCAAGCTGAACATCAAGATCGTTGAGGCGAGCCAGCAGTACGCGGGGCTTCGCTCGGGCGAGATCGATTTCGTTCAGCAGACGATGGGTAACATTCCCAACGAGGACTATGTCGGCGTGGAGGCGCTTGAGGGCGTGCGCGTGCGCTACGGTGCGCCCGTGACCAACCAGTCGGTCTTTATCCAAACGGCCAACCTGCCCGACGTGCGCGTGCGTCAGGCCATTCTGTGCGGCATCGACCGCACGGCGTTGCTCGACGGTCTGCTCTATGGCTCGGGCGAGATCGTGGACGGATTTTTGTCCAGCGTCAGCCCCTACTATTCGGACGCGCTCGTGCCCGTCACGCGTGACGTGGCGCGCGCCAAGGCGCTCATCGCCGAGGCGGTGGCTGACGGCTTTGACGCAGACGAGCCGATCGATTTTTACGTCAATAGCGGTGATGCCGTGTTTGTCAACGGCGCGTCGCTCATCGTCTCGCAGCTTGCCGAGATCGGGCTTACGGTCGAGCTTCATACGGTCGATTTCTCGACGCTGATGGCAACGGCGGGCACGATGGACTACGATCTCCTCGCCGTGCAGTACACCTATTCGCCCGTCGACCCCTATCCCGACGTGGCTTGGCTGCTCTCGGGTGAGGGCAGCTGGACGAGCTACGCCGACGACGAGCTGAACGCCGCGCTCGCGCACTCGCTGACCTCGGACGATGCGAGCATCATTCGCGAGGATTATCTGACCATCAACACCATCGTTCAGCGCGACGTGCCGATGTTCAGCGCCTACATCATCAAGGCGATGGGCGCGGTCAGTACGCGGCTGAAGAACGCTGAGCCGTGCGTTTACGGCTCGTTTATCAACGTTCACGAGTGGGAGATCGTGACGGAGTGATTTTACCAACATCAAAATAGAAGGGAGGCTGACGCTATGGGAGCATTGCTTGAGATCCGCGACCTGACCACGACGGTCAAGGGAGAGATGGGATCGTACGACGTGCTGTCGGGCGTCAGCTTTTCCATTGAGCAGGGCGAGACGGTCGGCATCGTCGGCGAGAGCGGCTGTGGCAAGAGTATGACCGCGCTGTCGGTGATGGGTCTGCTCGGCAAAAATGCCGCTGTCCGTACGGGGCAAGCGCTCTTTGACGGCAAGGATCTTGTGCGTCTTGATGAGCGCGAGCTGGATTCGGTGCGCGGTCGTATGATCGGTATGATTTATCAGGACGCACTCAGCGCGCTCAATCCCGTCTTTACGGTGGGCAATCAATTGACCGAGACGATGCGGGCGCATCTTGACGTCTCGCGAGCCGAGGCGCGTGCGCGTGCGACCGAGCTGCTCGGTCGGATGGGGCTTGCCGATCCCGCCGCAACTATGAAAAAATATCCGCATATGCTGTCGGGCGGTCAGCGTCAGCGCGTTATGATCGCGATGGCGCTTTGCTGTTCGCCCAAGCTGCTGATCGCCGACGAGCCGACGACGGCACTCGACGTGACCGTTCAGGCGCAGATCATGCGACTGCTCCGAGAGGAGCGCGAGGCGAGCGGTATGAGTCTGTGGCTGATCAGCCACGACATCGGTCTGATCGCCCAAACGTGCGACCGCGTGCTGGTGATGTACGCGGGTCAAATCATTGAGCAGGCGACGGCAGAGGAGCTGTTTGCCCATCCTGCCCACCCCTATACCGAAATGCTGCTTCGCAGCGTGCCCCGCGTGGACGGTGCGCGCGAGGCGCTTTGCTCGATCGCGGGTCAGGTGCCCGCCCGCTACGGCGAGATGGTCGGCTGTCGCTTCGCACCGCGCTGTCCGTATGCCTGCCAAGCGTGTCAGCGGTCGCAGGAAATGTATACTGTTGGCGAGTCGCACGCGGTGCGCTGTCACTGTGCGGCAGGGAAGGAGGCGGCGGTATGAATGAGATGAATCGTACCCCCTTGCTCGAGGTGCGCGATCTGGTCGTGCGCTATCCGATCCGCGGGCTTAGCAAGCGTGAGATACACGCGGTCGACTGCGTCAGCTTTACCGTCCATCGCGGCGAGACGCTGGGACTGGTCGGCGAGAGCGGCTGTGGTAAAACAACGGTCGCGCGGCAAATCGTCGCGCTTGAACGCCCCACGGCGGGGCAGGTGCTCTTTGACGGCACCGATATATCGACCCTTCGCGAGCGTGAGCTTCGCGCCCTGCGTCCTCGCATCCAAATGGTCTTTCAGGATAATGATTCCTCGCTCAATCCCCGTCGGCGCGTGCGCGAGCTGCTCTGCGCACCGATGCTGTACCACGGTCTTGTCGACCGTAAGGACGGCGCGGCACTCGAGCGACGGCTGGGTGAGCTGATGGATATGGTTGAGCTTCCTCGCGAGGCGCTCGATCGCTATCCGCACCAATTTTCGGGCGGTCAGCGTCAGCGCATCGGCATTGCCAAGGCGCTGTCGCTTGCTCCTCAGCTGCTCGTTTGCGACGAGCCCGTCAGCGCGCTTGACGTGTCCATCCAAGCCCAGATCCTTCAGCTTTTGCGCTCGCTTCAGCGCGATCTGGGGCTGTCGATGCTGTTTATCGGTCACGGTCTGCCCACGGTGCGCTATATCAGCGACCGCGTGGCGGTGATGTATATGGGTCAGCTCGTTGAGCTTGCCCCCTCGGATGCCCTGTTTGACCGTCCCCTCCATCCCTATACGCGCGCACTGTGCAATGCCGTGCCGCTGGCCGACCCGACGGCGCGTGATTTTACCGCGCACGTGTTGGGCGGCGAGGTGGGAAGCAACATGACACCCCCGACGGGCTGTCGCTTCCATCCGCGCTGTCCCGTCGCACGCGAGTGCTGTAAAGACATGTCGCTTAACGTATCCCTTCACACGGTGGAGGACGGTCATTCGGTTGCCTGTCCCTACGCGCAAGAGAGGGGGGGCTGACCAATGAGTATGCTGAAATATATTCTCAAGCGGCTCTTGATCGCCATTCCCGTGCTGATCGGTATCACCTTGCTTGATTTCGCCCTGACCACGCTGGCGGGAAGTCCGCTCGATGCACTCGTTGGCCCGCGCGTGTCCGAGGACGCGGTGCTCGCCAAGGAGATCGCGCTGGGATTGGATCAGCCGTTTTTCGTGCAGTATTGGATCTGGCTCAAGCAGCTGCTTGTGGGCAATCTTGGCTATTCGGTCAAGAGCCACGAGGCGGTGGCGGATATGATCGGCTCGCATCTGGGACCGACGCTTCTGCTGATGGGCGTGTCCTTTGTTGTGGGTCTGCTCATCGCCCTCCCCGCAGGCATCTTTTCCGCGACGCACCGATATACGCGCCGCGATCACGCCATCGTGACGGCATCCTTTGTCGGCACGAGCATCCCCAGCTTCTTTTTGTCGCTGGTGCTCATTTATATCTTCACCGTCCGTCTTGGCGTTTTGCCGAGCGGCGGTATGACGACGCTGGGCACGGACGGCGGTTTTCTCGACGTGGCGCGCCATATGGTGATGCCCGTGACCGTGCTGGCGGTCGGTATGGCGGGCACCAACATCCGCTATATCCGCAGTGCAGTGCTGGAGATCCTCGACAAGGACTATCTGCGCACGGCACGCGGTAAGGGTATTGGTCGCCGTCTGGTCATTAACAAGCACGCACTGCGTCCTGCGCTCGTCAGCGTGGTGACCGTGTTCGGTATGCAGATCCCGATGCTGTTCGGCGGTGCCGTTATCGTGGAGGAGATCTTCAACTGGCCCGGGCTGGGTCTTGTGACGATGAGCGCCATCAACGCGCGCGACTATCCCGTGATTATGGGCGTGTGTCTGCTCAGCGCGGTGGTCGTGCTGCTTGGAAATCTTTTGACCGACATTCTTTACGCGCTGGTCGATCCTACCATACGCTACAAGTAATTAAAAATAAAAAAGCCTTGACAAATGCAAGGCGGCGGTGTATAATAATGACAGAGGAGTTACCGATGACGGTTGCTTCCTCGCTGATCAGTTAAAAGATAACCGCTCGTTTGGTCGCAGGCGGTTATCTTTTTTTGTTATAAAAACAGGATATTACGGCGAATACGAGCAACGCAACCTGAAGAAGGTCGCTCCACGTAACAACGTCCATAGCACCACCTCCCCCGCAATGAGGAAGGTCAAAAAAGATATCGCTCCCTCATGTAGAGGAAGCAACCACCACCGAAAGGGTAACTCCTGAGGGTGGAAATCCACCGCCTATATTATACCACATTTTCCCCATTTTGTCAAGATGAAGTCACGGAAAGGAGGGTGAGCGATGCCCCGATTTAAGAATATTCTCGGTCGCGCGACCGAAGGACTGCCGACGGGCGGAGCGGCGCTTGTTTTCCGTCGGTTCCGTCGACACAAGCTGGCGATGGTGGGCAGTGCCGTCGTTCTCTTCATCGTGCTTGCGGCCGTCATCGGTCCGCTTCTCTCGCCCTATGACCCCAACGCCTCGGTGGGCGCATTCTCTCAGCCCCCGAGTGCGGCGCATTGGCTGGGCACCGACCAGATCGGGCGCGACGTACTGACGCGTCTGCTTTGCGGTACGCGCGTGAGTCTGCTTGTCGGTGTGATGGCAACGGTCATCTCGACACTCGTCGGCGTGGTGCTGGGACTGGTCTCGGGATATCTGGGCGGCTGGGTCGATATGGTCATTATGCGTGTGACCGATATGATTATGTCCTTCCCCTACATTCTGCTCGTGCTGGTCGCGGCGGCGATCTTCAAGCCCGGTATGTGGAACGTCATCCTCATTCTCGGCTTTGTCGATTGGCCGGGCATTGCGCGGCTGGTGCGGGGCAACGTGCTATCGCTTCGCGAATCGGGCTTTGTTAAAAGCAGTATCGTTTCGGGTATGCCGCGGCGGTATATTCTGTTCTCGGATATCCTGCCCAACACGGTCGCCCCCATCCTCGTCTATGCGACGAGTGTGCTGGCCATCTCCATTCTCGACGAGGCGGCTCTCAGCTTTTTCGGTCTGGGTGTGCGTCACCCCGAGGCGAGCCTTGGCAATTTGCTCAACAGCGCGCAAAATCTGACCGTCCTGACCTCGCGCCCTTGGCTGTGGGTGCCGCCCGGCGTGACGATCATCGTGCTCGTCGTCGCTATCAACTTCATCGGTGACGCCCTGCGCGATGCCCTCGACCCGACGATGGTGGGCGAGTGAGAAACATTCAAAGCCGTTGTATCGAAAAAGCACGTTTCTTGAAAATCGTGCTTTTTTGTTTTGAAAAATACGGATAAAGTTTAGATATTTTATAAAAATTTTATGAAAACTCTTGACAATTGACCTTGCGGAGTAGTATAATCGTTACGTATATTTATTCTGGTA
>JAGBTR010000340.1 GCA_017631215.1 Clostridia bacterium
CCGCGTCTCCTACGCCGAGGAGCTGAGCGGCGAGGGCGGGCTGGACGCAGGCTCGACGGGCTGGAGTTATCGCGGTGCGAGCGGTGAGCATCAGATGCAATCGGATTCCTTTGTGCTCGACGGTGTTGAACGACGCCTCGCGCCTCGGTTTTCGTGGCACGCCTTTCGCTATTTTGTTGTGTCGGGCGAGGGCTATGACGAGCAGAGCGTGACGGTCGAGGTCGTACACAGCGACGTGGCGGTGGTCTCGTCGTTTTCGTCGGACAGCGAGGCGCTGAATTGGCTCTATGAGGCGTTTATCCGCACGCAACTGGACAGTATGCACGGCGGTGTGCCGTTCGATTGTCCTCACCGCGAGCGGTTGGGCTATACGGGCGACGGACAGGTCTGCGCTGACGCGGGTATGCTGTTGCTTGACAGCCGCACCTTTTACGACAAGTGGATGCAGGACATTCTGGACTGTCAGGACGTCCGCACGGGGCACGTACAGCACACGGCTCCCTTTATGGGCGGCGGTGGCGGTCCGTGCGGCTGGGGCGGTGCGATCGTCGAGGTGCCCTACCGACATATGCAGAATTATCGCGACCTTGACGCATTGCGGTCGTGGTACGGCGGTATGCGCCGCTACGTCGACTATATCGAGAGATGCTGTGAGGGCGGACTCGTTGCGCGCGAGGAGGCGGGCGGATGGTGCCTGGGTGATTGGGCATCCATCGACGAGATGCGCTTGCCTGAGCCGTTTGTGAACAGCGTGCTGTTTGTCCGTCAGCTCGGTGAGCTGTGCGAGATGGCCGCGGCTTTGGGCGAGGTGGGCGATATCGCGCGCTACCGCGACTTGTACAAGGTCGTTCGTGCCGCCATCCTTCGTGAGTATTACAATGCCGAGACGGGCAGCTTCCACGACGGCACGCAGGGAGCAGACGCTTACGCGCTGATGATCGGTCTTGCGCCCGACGGACGCGTGCGCGAGAATCTGGTGCGCTACTACCGCACGCTCGGCTATTTCGACACGGGCTTTATCGGGACGGAAATCCTGGTGGAGCAGCTGTGCCTGCTGGGTGAGACCGATCTGGTCTACGAGCTTTTGTCGAGCGAGAGGAAGGGAAGCTATCTATGGACGGCGCGGCGCGGTGCGACGACGCTGTACGAATATTTCGACGGGCGGGAATCGCACTGTCACCCGATGTTCGGTGCGCCCGTGCGGTCGGTGTTTCGCTATTTTCTGGGCATCCGACCGATCGGCGCGGACGGCGTGCTGCGCATAGAGCCCCATCTGCCCACGCGTATGGAGCGTATGCAGGGGCGTGTGATGTGTGGCGACGGCGTAGTGTCGGTGTGCCTTGAGAGAGCAGGCGGTGTGCTGTCCGCGACGGTCGACGTGCCGTGCAGCTGCGATGCGCGGCTCGTTTTTGGCGGCTGTGAGCACACGCTTGCGGCGGGTGAGAATCGGTTGACCCTGGAATAAAAGACAAAAGACGGGAAGGTTTTCGGATTTTCCCGTCTTTCTTCGTTTGAATTTGCTTGACAGCAGGTCTTTTTTCTGCTATAATAAGATGATATCGTATATCCGAATCAAAAAAGGGGGTGTCGTGGTGGCCTTTGATATGCTGATTGGAAACGAGGCCCTGCGCGCCCGATTGCAGAGTGATCTGAGTGAGGGACGTCTGTCGCACGCCTATCTGATCGAGGGACCCGAGGGCAGCGGTCGAAGAACGCTGGCGACGGCTCTTGCGGCGGCACTGGCCTGCGAGGAGCGCGGTGCGTCGAATTCCTTGCCCTGCGGACGGTGCAACGCCTGCCGCAAGGTGCTGGAGAACAAGAGCCCCGATCTCATCCGCATCCGTCGCGACGGAAAAAAGGCAAGCATCGGCGTGGACGAGGTGCGCTTTCTTCGCGGCGACGTGTGTGTCCGCCCTAACGATCTGGAGACCAAGATCTAAGTGATCGAGGAGGCTGATCTTCTGACGGTGCAGGCGCAGAATGCGCTGCTGCTGACGCTCGAGGAGCCGCCCCCCTACGTGCTGTTTCTTCTGCTTTGCGAGAGTGCCTCGGCGATGCTGGAGACCATTCGCTCGCGTGCGCCGTTGCTTCGGCTGGAGCGAATTCCGCGCGAGACGATGCGGACGCATCTTTTGGCACGCGATCGCACCTTTGCCGCGCTTAGCACCGTCGAGCAGGAGGAGATCCTTCTTCTGGCAAACGGCAGCATCGGAAGGGCGCTGGTATTGGCCGATCCCCAGGAGCGCGCACCGCTGAGCGAGCGCAGAGAAATGGCCGCACGGTACGTCAGCTGCGTGCTTGAGCACGCCGACGTGGAGCGTATGCTTTCGCTGATGGCCGACATTGGCATCAAGCGGGACAAGGTCACGGTCAAGCGCGAGGAGCTGGTGGCACTGCTTGAGGACGTGCTGACGGCACTGCGCGATCTCATTCTGCTCAAGCGGTCGGACGAGGTGACGCTTTGCTTTTATACCGACGCGGAGACGGCGCATGCGCTGGGCAGCCGCGTTTCAGTCAAGACATTGCTCGCACTTTCGGATGCGGTGGAGTCAACGCGTCGGCAGCTTTTGCGCAATGCCAACGTGAGATTGGCGATAACTTCGTTGCTTTTTACGGTTTAAACGATCAAAATCCGAGAAAGGATACCAAACGGATCTAATATGGAAAATCAGAACGATAAACAGCACAATGCTACCGCCCCCGCACAGGGCGCGCCCCATCAGGGAGGCAGACGCCCCCGTCACAGAGGCGGCAGAGGTCGCGGCGGCCACGGCGGGGAGAATCGCGGTGAAAACCGCGGTGAGAACCGCAACGAAAATCGCGGCGCGGGTCAGGAGATCCGCACCAAGCCCGGCAACTATATCAACGAGGCTCCCGCACCGATCGATGCGCCCAAGGGCGATCGTCAAAAGGGTGACCACGCCCGCGGGGAGCGTCCCAAGAATGACCGTCAGCAGCAGGGGGAGCGTCAGCAAAACGAGCGCCCGCAGGGTCAGCAGCAAAAGGGACACGGCAAGAAGAACCGCGGTCGCCGTCACGGTGAGCGTGATCAGGAGCGCAAGAAAAACGAGGCAGAGGCGACCGTTGAGACGCCCGTCGCACCCAAGGGCGGTGCACGCGGTGCGCGGGATACCGTGAGCCGTCCCTCGCCCACGCTGACGAAAACGGTCAACGACGGTTGGCTGGACGACACGTTTTCGACCTTGCACGAAAAGGCAGACGTGCACGATC
>JAGBTR010000341.1 GCA_017631215.1 Clostridia bacterium
CGCGGGTCGGGATGCCGCCGCCCTCGTCAGCGAGGCGCGAAACGCCGTCGCACGCTCGCTGGGACTTCGCAAGCTCGGCGCGGGTGAGCTGGTCTTCACCTCGTGCGGCAGTGAAGCGGACAGCCTCGCCATTCTCGGCGTGGCGCACGCCAAGGAGCGTCGCACGGCAAACCGTATCGTCACGACCGACTCGGAGCATCCTGCGGTCGAAAACGTGATGCAACGGCTCGAGCGCGAGGGATTTGAGGTCGTTCGCATCCCCACGCGGGGCGGCGCACTCGATATGGACGCCGTCGATGCCGCGCTCGACAAAAACGTATTGCTCGTCAGTATGATGCTCGTCAACAACGAGACGGGCGCACGCTATGACCTCAAGCGCGTCTTTTCGCTCGCCAAGGCGAGAGCGCCGCAGGTCGTCACCCACACCGACGCGGTGCAGGGCTACCTCAAGGGGCTTCTCACGCCCGCCTCGCTCGGTGCCGATCTCATCAGCATCAGCGCACACAAGGTCCACGGTCCCAAGGGCGTGGGCGCGCTGTATATCAACCCTGCCTTGCTCAAGGCCAAGCAGATCGTGCCCTTCCTGTTGGGCGGCGGTCAGGAGAGCGGTCTTCGGTCGGGAACCGAAAACGTGATCGGCATCGCGTCCTTCGGTGCGGCGGTCGCCTCTCTCTTCCCCCGTATGGCCGAGGACGTGGCACATATGACCGCACTGCGCGACGAGACGGTCGAGCGCCTTGCGGCTCTGGGCATTGCCGTCAAGCTTCCGTCGGGTGACCGTGCGCCGCACATCATCAATCTGACGCTTCCCAATATCAAGAGCGAGACGATGCTGCACCATCTCGACGCCCGCGGCGTCTGCGTGTCGAGCGGCTCTGCCTGCGCCTCGAATGCGCGCAATCTCAGCCACGCCCTGCTCGCCTTTGGCTGTAGTGAGCGCGAGGTCGACTGCTCTCTGCGCGTCAGCCTTTGCCCCGAAAACACCCGCGAGGATATCGACGCGCTGATCGAGGGGCTCTCGGACGGTCTTAACCGTCTCATTCGCATCAAATAATCATCATCTCCTACCGAAAGGATCAGACTATGGGACTTCTCTGCCGAATTTTCGGCCACAAATACAACGAAAACGATTACTGCCCCCGTTGCGGCACCTCGCGCGGCAGTGAGGGGCTCAAGCTCAAGAAAACCGCCGACAAGCAGGGCTATGCCGTCCTCGGTGCGGGCAAATGTCGCGACGAGCACGTCGTCATTCCTCGCACCTATCGCAAAAAGCCCGTCGTGGCCATTGCCGAGCGCGCTTTTTTCGAGTACGACGTACCCTTTGAGGTCACGCTTCCCGACACGATCACCGAGATCGGCGACGCCGCCTTCGGTTGCTCCGCACTGCGCCGCATCCGCTTCTCGGACACGCCCTGCACGCTGGGCAAGGCCGTTTTCGGTCAGTGTGCTTCGCTTGAAGAGGCATCGCTGCCCGCAGGTCTTGACAAGCTGCCGATGGGCACCTTTCTCGAGTGCACCGCGCTTGGCACGGTGGCGCTGCCCGACAGCATTCGCGCCATCGGTGCGCACGCCTTCTCGCAGTGCACCGCTCTGACGGCCGTCACCTTCTCGGACGAGGTCGAGAAGATCGGCGCGTCGGCCTTTGCCGGCTGTGACAAGCTCGCCGCCATCCGTCTGCCGAGGGGGCTGACCGAGCTGTGCTCGCACGTGCTGTGCGGTTGCTCCTCGCTGACCGAGCTGGACATTCCCGCGGGGGTTCGCGCGCTGGGTGACCACGCGTTGGACGGTTGCGCGGGGCTTTCCGAGATCCGTCTGCCCGAGGGGCTCGTTTCGATCGGCTCGGCCGCACTTCGCGGCTGTACGGGCATCGAGTCGCTGACCCTGCCCGCCTCGCTTTGCGAATTCAAGCCCAACCGTGCGGGCGAGGGCGATCTGTTCCGCGGCTGCTCTGCGCTCAAGGAGCTGAACATTCATCCGAGCCTCAAGCATTTTCCGAGCGGGACGATCGCGGATTGTCCTCAGCTTGTGGACATCCATATGAATGGCAAGTCGCTGGATTGGCGCGGCATTCAGAAGGACGAGGGCTGGGACGAGGGCTCGGGCTCGTATATCGTACACCTTGCCAACGGAAAGATTCGCAAAGGGTGCTGAGGCGACGAGGGAGCATTTTCGAGGTTTTTCGAGAGGTTAATAAAAAAAGTGCTCGCCATTTTGAGAGACAGAATGGCGAGTTCTATTTTTTTGGGGTGGATGGGTTTTATGCCAAACAACTTCGTTCCTTTTCGCTCACACTGCCTACGGCGCGTTCGCGGTCGGTGCGTCTTCATTCTTTGCCTTGTGGCAAAGAACGAAGCAAGAAAACACACCAAAGGGCAAGCCCTTTGGAAACCCGCGCGGCTTCGCCGCGCCCCGTTCGCGCCTTCGGTTGCTCGCTACGCTCGCAAAGGCGGCGCGAAAAGATATGGTTCGGCAAAACAATTGCCATCTTGTCGACGGCTGTCTCCAAGATGGCGTTGGGCTGGTAGCGAAGCGCTTTGCCTCGATTGTTTACAAAAAGAAAATTCCTGCCGTTTCTACTGTGCGTGCGGACGAAGATGTATCCCCCGCCATTTGCGAGAACGGTTTCAGCCCAACTCCCCCAATTTTGCTATGTTGGCGGTGAGTTCACCCAAAGTCGGGCATAGATCCCCCGCCCAACCCGTCTTGGAGGCGGTGCCGAACAAGACGGAGAATCTTTGCTGAACAAAAATTTCAAGCCGCGCCTTGCGTAGCGAAGCGAAGCACCGAAGCGGCTTGCGGGCGCCGCCTGCGGCGGCGCGGGGTCAAGGGGCAAAGCCCCTTGCTCGTTTTCTTGGTTCGTTCTTTGGCGAGCGCCAAAGAATGAACACCAACAGCAAACCGCGACCGCGCGAAG
>JAGBTR010000342.1 GCA_017631215.1 Clostridia bacterium
GCCAAGGAGTTGACAGCAGAGCTTGTCTTGGTTGGTGACCGCGAACAATTGCTGGCTGTGGCTGCGCAAGAAGGCATTTCCTTGGATGGCTTTGAAATTGTCCATGCCTCGCAGGTGATTGCCATGGAGGATGATCCTGTGGCTGTGATGCGCCAAAAAAGTGACTCCTCTATGAGTGTCGGGCTTCGTATGCTTGCAGAGGGCAAAGGCGATGCCTTTGTAAGCTCGGGCAACACGGGCGCGCTCTTTACGGGTGCGAACCTGATCGTTCGTCGCATCTCGGGACTTCGTCGTCCTGCCATAGCGGCCCTGCTTCCGATGGATCCCCCTGTTTTGCTATTGGATTCGGGAGCGAATGTGTCGGTCACGCCCGATTATTTGGAGCAGTTTGCCATTATGGGCTCGGCTTATATGAAAAAGATTCACGGTGTGGCGAGCCCGCGCGTGGGTCTGCTGAATAACGGATCCGAGGAGTGCAAGGGAACCGAGCTGCAAATCGCGGCTTACCGCTTGCTGTCCGAAAACCCCGACATTTGCTTTGTCGGAAACGTCGAGGGCAATCGCGTGATGAATGACGCGTGCGACGTACTGGTGACCGACGGCTTGACCGGAAACGTTCTGCTCAAAACCATGGAAGGCATGGGTGGCATGATGCACAAAACGGTCAAGCAGCTGTTTATGACCAATTTGCGTACCAAAATCGGCGCGCTGTTTGTTAAGAATCAGGTTTCGACCGTCAAAAAGAAATTTGATACCCGCGAGTTTGGCGGAGCGCCCATTTTGGGCATTGCCAAGCCTGTGATCAAGGCGCATGGCTCTTCGGATGCCAAGGCCTTTAAAAATGCCATTCGCCAAGCCTTGGCGGCGGCAGAAAATGATCTTGTAGAAGAAATTGCCTCGGCGATGGCAGCGCACGCTGCACGTTGCAAAGCGGCAGAGGAAGGAGAGTAAGTATGTCTTATCAAGAGCCTGCGCTTTTGGAAAAGCGCATCGGATATAAGTTTTGCAATCGCGAACTTTTGACAGAGGCGCTGACTCATTCCTCTTATGCCAACGAGTTGAAGGCAAAAAAGCAATCGGTCGTTTGCAATGAGCGCTTGGAGTTTCTCGGAGATTCGGTGCTCTCAATCGTTGTTAGCGAATTTTTGTTCAAAAAATACGGAAAGCTCCCGGAGGGCGAGCTGACTCAGCGCAGAGCGGCGCTCGTTCGATCGGTCGCGCTGGCATCTTACGCGCGCCAGATTTCGCTTGGCGACTACTTGTTGCTCGGTCGCGGAGAAGAGAAGGGGAACGGACGCCAAAAGCAGTCCACCCTGGAAAATGCATTCGAAGCCCTGCTTGCCGCTATTTACTTGGATGCGGGCGAGAAGGGATTGGATGTTGTTCGCGAATTTTTGGTTCCGATCATTGAGCGCGAGGCGGAGGAAAATTACAGTCCGATCCGCAACGATGCCAAAACTGAGCTTCAACAGCTTATTCAGCAGGCTGAGGGTGATTTTCTCGAATACGTTACCGTGGGCGAGAGTGGTCCCGATCATGACAAGGTGTTTGTGGTCGAGGCGCGCTTGAATGAGAACGTGATCGGTCGCGGAAGCGGAAAATCCAAGCGCGAGGCTGAGCAGGCCGCGGCACGCGAGGCGCTGCATTTGTTTGGAGAAACGGAATAAGGGATGCGTTGAGGGGGGGACTTTCTTGAAGGAAAGTCCCCCTCAAACTCCCCCAAAGAACTTTCCAAAAAAGTTCTTATGTGGGAAAGCTCCTACAAGATGGCTCCCTTCTGCATAAGGGTGGCTTTTCTTTTCGGTAAGAACCGCTCGGACAGCTAAAGCTACCGAGCAGTTCTCTTTTTTTACTTTAAAATCGCCGTAAAAACGCCCAAAAAGAAAAGCGGAAAAAAAGTGGGGGGAGCATTGACATTTTCTTCAAATTATGATATAATAACTCCGTATATGATTCGAACTCCTCACAAAGAAAGGACGATATAAAAAATGCAGGAAAAATTCGATACGAAATACTCCTTTGTAGAGAATGAAAAGCAGATTCTCGACTTTTGGCGCGAGAACGATTGCTTCAAAAAATTGAAGGAAAAGAATGCGGGCGGCCCGAAGTACCGCTTCATTGACGGCCCGATCACGGCCAACAACCCCATGGGTATTCACCACGTTTGGGGACGAACCCTGAAGGACACCTTTATCAAGTACAACGCCATGAAGGGATGCGACACGCACTACCGCAACGGCTTTGACTCCCAGGGTCTTTGGGTTGAGGTTGAGGTCGAAAAGGAGCTGGGCTTTGAGTCCAAGCACGACATCGAGGCCTACGGTCTTGACAAGTTCACCGATAAGTGCATCGACCGTGTCAAGAAATTCTCTTCGGTCATCACCGATCAGTCGATCCGTCTTGGCCAATGGATGGATTGGGACAACTCTTACTTTACCTACACCGACGAGAACATCACCGGTATCTGGGCATTCCTCAAAAAGTGCCACGAGAGCGGCTGGATCAAGGAAGTCTATAAGCCCATGCCCTGGTGCTCGCGCTGCGGCACGTCGATGTCCGAGCACGAGATGACCGGCTCCTACAAGGAGATCGAGCACGAGGCAGTATTTTTCAAGCTTCCCATCAAGGGCACGAACGATTACATCATCGTTTGGACCACCACCCCCTGGACGCTGTCCGCAAACGTCGCGCTTGCCGTCAACGAGCAGATGCATTACGTTCGCCTGCACGTCGAGGGTGAGGACTACAACTACGTCACCTCGGAGAACTACTACAAGCAGAAGTTCGAGGGCAAGGCAGGAGTTGAGCTGCTTGACCGTATGACGGGCGCGGATCTTGCCGGCCTCGAGTACGAAACCTGCTTCCCCGAGATGGAAGAGCAGAAGTTTGCCCACAAGATCGTTCTGTGGGATCAGGTCGATGAGGCCGAAGGATGCGGTGTCGTTCACATCGCGCCCGGATGCGGTGCCGAGGACTTTGAGCTTGGCGAATCGCTCGGTCTGCCTCGCATCATCCCGATCGACGAGTACGGCATTTTCTACGACGGCTTTGGCTTTTTGTCGGGCACCGATGCCCAGCAGAGCCGTGGGGTTGTCTTTGAGGAGCTGAGCAAGAGAGGCAAGCTCTTCTACACCCACAAGTATAAGCACAGCTATCCCGTATGCTGGCGCTGCAAGCGCGAGATTCTGTTCCGCCTGGTCAAGGAGTGGGCGATCGCTGTGGACGAGCTTCGTCCGCGCCTTATCGCCAACGCCGAAAAGGTCAACTGGAATCCCCCCTACCAGGGCAAGCGTATGCGCGACTGGCTCGAAAACATGTCCGACTGGAACATCTCCCGTAAGCGCTTCTACGGTCTGCCCCTGCCCTTCTACGTATGCCCCGATTGCGGCAAGCTGACGGTTGTCGGCTCGAAGGAGGAGCTGTATGAGCTGGCTGTGGACAAGTCGAAGGTCGATGCAATTCCTCATCTCCACCGCCCGTGGATCGATGACGTCAAGATCGCCTGCCCCAACTGCTCGGCAGAGGTAGAGAGAATCTCGCAGGTCGGTGACGTATGGCTCGATGCCGGTATCGTTCCCTTCTCGACGCTCAAGTATTTCTCCGACAAGGAGTACTGGAAGCAGTACTTCCCCGCATCTCACGTTCTCGAGATGAAGGAGCAGATCCGTCTGTGGTTCTACTCGATGCTCTTTATGAGCACGGTGCTCGTGGACGAGCCGCCTTACGAAACGGTCAGCACCCACGGCATGGTCGTATCCGAGGACGGCAGCCGCTTCTCCAAGACCGGCTTTATGATCCGCTTTGACGAGGCCGCCGACATCATCGGTGCCGACGCATCGCGTTACATCTTCGCTTCCTCCTCGACCTCCAACGACGTTCGCTTCGGCTTTACGCTCGGCGACGAGGCCAAGAGAAAGCTGCTCGCCTTCTGGAACCTCGAAACCTTCTTTGCGACCTATGCTGACATCGACAACGTCAAGGTCGATCTGTCGAAGCTCGACAAGTCCACCCTCTGCCCCGTTGACCGTTGGCTCCTCATTCGCACCGAGGACTTCATCAAGACGGCAAGAAAGTACATGGATGCAAACTCCACCCGCGAGGTTGTGGTCGCATTCGAGTCCTTCGTCAACGACATCTCGAACTTCTACGTTCGTGTCAACCGCGCCCGCTTCTGGAACGGCGAGGGTCTGGACAAGGAGAACGCATACGCGGTTCTCTTCTACGCCATCAAGACCATCACCCAGGTCATGGCGCCCATCATTCCCTTCCTGACCGA